>CAMOWP010000066.1 GCA_946628455.1 uncultured Clostridia bacterium
TCATCATAACGTAGGGGGAATAGTTGGCGGCGCGATTTACGGAGTAATGATGATTTATCTTTACACAATCTCAAGCGTTTATCACGGGCTGATTCCCGAGAAGCCGAAAAAGGTTATGCAGGTGCTTGACCACTGCTCAATTTACGCACTGATTCTGGGGACCTACGTTCCGATTCTTTTAACGGGAGTAAGGGAGTTTAATAAGATAATATTTATTATTGCAAGCGCGCTCGTTATTATCGGCGCGGCAATCTGCGTTCCCTTTACCGCTATTGACCACAAGAGATACGCAAAAATCTCAATGACGGGATATTTCACAATCGGCTGGGCGGCGCTACTGCTGCTCTATCCTTTATATAAGGTCTACGGCTGGGAGATGATACTCTGGGTTTTCCTCGGCGGGGTTGCGTACACAGTCGGCATAATCTTTTACGCAAAGGGCGTTCACAAAAGATATATGCATACCGTTTTCCATCTGTTTATTTTACTGGGAAGCGTTTTGCAGTTCGTCGCAATAATTAAATACTGTATGTAAGAAAAAAGCGATTCGTCTGAATCGCTTTTCTGTTTGATGTTTATGCGGGATGTCGCGGACGCCGTCTCTTACAGATTATATTAATCGAGATATAATACTATATCTCCTGAATCAAGTGTTTTCTTAACGTCTATAACTCTCTGATTTGACGAGCCGCGGAACTTAAGCACAATGCTGTGCAGCTCCTCAACGTAGCGCCCGTCAACGAGAACGTCAATATTCCTCAGCAGCTTTTCGGAAATATCGGTATACGCCCTGCTCTTTTCCTTTCCGAGGATTTGCTCCAGCGTAAAGCCGCTGTAGCACCAGACGTCCTTTTTGGGATATCTTTCGTGGAATTCCTCGAGAAGCGCAAGCAGCCCCGCCTGGTTTTCAGGCTCAAACGGCTCGCCGCCGAGAAGCGACAGCCCGTTAATCCAGCTCGGCTCAACAGATTTTAGGATTTCTTCCTTTATCTCACCGTCAAACGGCTTGCCGTAGGCAAAATCCCAGGTAACCTCATTAAAGCAGTTTTTGCAATGGTGGCGGCAGCCTGAAACAAACAGCGAGGTACGCACCCCTATTCCGTTTGCAATGTCATTATATTTTATCTCTGCATAGTTCATAATATCTCTCAATTATAACGGGACGGCACAATGACCGTCCCGTTCGTTATTTATATTTTAATTATAAGTGAAGAACTCTTTCCCTGATTTCCTGAGTTCTGCCCTGGTTCCAGTACTGTGTACCGATATAGCCGCAGGTTCTTCTTGCAACGTTCATCTTGTCCTGGTCCTCATTGCCGCAGTTCGGGCAGTGCCAGATAAGCTTGCCGTGCTCGTCCTCAATAATCTGGATTTCTCCGTCATATCCGCAAACCTGGCAGTAATCGCTCTTTGTGTTGAGCTCGGCGTACATAATGTTATCATAGATAAATCTCATAACATTGAGTACGGCAGGGATGTTGTCCTGCATATTGGGAACCTCAACGTAGCTGATTGCGCCGCCCGGGGAAAGAGCCTGGAATTCTGATTCGAACTTAAGCTTTGTGAACGCGTCAATCTCTTCTGTTACGTGAACGTGGTAAGAGTTTGTGATGTAGTTCTTATCGGTTACACCCTTGATGATGCCAAAACGCTTCTGAAGGCACTTAGCAAACTTATATGTTGTGCTCTCAAGCGGTGTGCCGTAAATTGAGTAGTCAATATTTTCAGCAGCCTTCCACTCAGCGCAGGCAGCGTTCATCTTCTTCATAACTGAAAGAGCGAAATCCTTGCCGCCGTTTTCGTCTGTGTGAGACTTGCCTGTCATATATCTTGTGCACTCATAAAGACCTGCATAGCCGAGTGAAATTGTTGAATAGCCGTTGTAGAGAAGCTTGTCAATAGGCTCGCCCTTCTTGAGTCTTGCGAGTGCACCGTACTGCCAGAGAATCGGAGCAGCGTCTGAAAGAGTGCCCTTTAATCTGTTGTGGCGGCACTGGAGAGCTCTGTGGCAAAGCTCAAGTCTGTCCTCAAAAATCTTCCAGAACTTGTTCATATCTCCGCCTGATGAGCAAGCGATATCAACGAGGTTAAGAGTTACAACGCCCTGATTGAAGCGTCCGTAATACTTATGCTTACCCTCAACATAGTTGCCTGCGTTTGCAACGTTGCCAACCTTGCCCGTATCTGTGAAACGGTCAGGAGTAAGGAATGAACGGCAACCCATACAGGTGTAAACGTCGCCCTTGAGCTCAAGCATAACCTTTTCGCTGATATAATCAGGCACCATTCTCTTAGCAGTGCACTTTGCAGCGAGCTCTGTAAGGTAGAAATACTCTGAGCCCTCGTTTATGTTATCCTCTTCAAGAACATAGATAAGCTTCGGGAATGCGGGAGTAATCCAGACTCCGCTCTCGTTCTTAACACCCTGAATTCTCTGCTGAAGAGTTTCCTCAATAATCATTGCGAGGTCCTTCTTCTCCTGCTCGTTATTAGCCTCGTTAAGATACATATAAACCGTAACGAAAGGAGCCTGTCCGTTAGTTGTAAGAAGAGTTACAACCTGATACTGAATAGTCTGAACGCCGCGGCGAACCTCATCACGGAGCCTCTTTTCAGTAATGTCGTTAATCTTTTCCTCTGAAAGATTTACGTCGAATTCCTTTGATTCCTCAGCAACCTCCTTGCGGATTCTCTCGCGGCTTATCTGAACGAAGGGAGCAAGGTGAGTAAGAGAAATTGACTGGCCGCCGTACTGGTTTGAAGCTACCTGAGCAATAATCTGAGTTGCGATGTTGCAGGCTGTTGAGAAGCTGTGCGGCTTTTCAATCATAGTGTCGCTGATAACAGTTCCGTTCTGGAGCATATCCTCAAGGTTTACAAGGTCGCAGTTATGCATATGCTGTGCAAAATAGTCCGCATCGTGGAAATGGATAATGCCTGCGTCATGCGCCTCAACGATATCCTGAGGAAGAAGAATTCTCTTTGTGATATCCTTTGAAACCTCGCCTGCCATATAGTCACGCTGAACGGAGTTAACAGTCGGATTCTTGTTTGAGTTCTCCTGCTTAACCTCCTCGTTATTGCATTCAATAAGAGAAAGAATCTGGTTGTCGGTTGTGTTTGCCTTGCGGATAAGAGAACGTGTGTAACGGTATCTTACATAACGCTTTGCAACCTCGAAAGCGCCCTGAGCCATAATCTGGTCCTCAACGATATCCTGAATTTCCTCAACGGAAAGCGCTCTGTTGGCCTTTGAAATTTTGAATTCAACGTATTCTGCAATTTCGTTAATCTGAGAGTCTGTAAGCTCTTCCTTTTCGCTTGCCTTGTTGGCTTTTGTTACGGCTGTTATGATTTTTCCTAAATCAAATTCTGCTTCCGCGCCGTTTCTCTTGATAATTCTCATGACTTTCTCCTTTATATTTTCCCTTTCATCATTACTTTTCGTATCAAAATGGTTACAAAAATGTAACAGCTAAATTAGCGACTGTATACATAATATCAAAGTGGTTGTGGTTTGTCAATAGAAAAATCGAAAAAAATACAAGATATTGTGCTATTTTTGGAAACTGTAACTTTTTAATACGAAATGTAGTAAAGCGCAAAACTGCAAAAACCCCATAAATTCGGGATTTTCCGCATTTCTCAGGAAAGAAAATATTACAAATTGTAATTGCGGATATTTTTGATATTTAATTAACAAGTTAAAAAATGTACAAAATTTTAATTTTTATACTATAAGTTTGACTTTTTTAATAAAAATGTTATATTAATATAAACAGAATTATAAACATTATATTCCGTTTCATTATATTCCGTTTCATTGCGGCAGAAATGAGTGATATTATGCTTACACTGAAAAACATCCACAAAAAGTATTACACAAACGAATCAAGCGTTGAGGCGCTGAAGGACATTTCAATTTCCTTCAGGAAAAACGAATTCGTTTCGGTTTTAGGTCCTTCGGGCGGCGGCAAAACTACGCTTCTCAATATCATAGGCGGGCTTGACCACTATACGGAAGGCGACCTCATTATTGACGGGCGCTCAACCCACGCCTACGGCGACAGGGACTGGGATACCTACAGAAACCACAGAGTCGGTTTCGTTTTCCAGTCGTATAACCTTATTCCGCATCAGAACGTGCTTTCAAACGTTGAGCTTGCGCTTACCCTTTCAGGCGTTGGCAAGGCTGAGCGGCGCGAAAGGGCAATTAAGGCGCTTGAGTCGGTAGGTCTCGGTGACCAGATAAAGAAAAAGCCGTCGGAGATGTCGGGCGGCCAGATGCAGCGAGTTGCGATTGCAAGAGCTCTTGTTAACGACCCCGATATTCTTCTTGCAGACGAGCCCACAGGCGCGCTTGACACCCAGACCTCTATTCAGGTTATGGATTTGCTCAAGGAGATTGCAAAAGACAGGCTTGTTATCATGGTAACTCACAACCCGGAGCTTGCAGAAAAATACTCAACGAGAATAGTAAAGCTCCGCGACGGCGAGATAACGGGAGACAGCAACCCCTACGAGCCTGACGAAAATGAGGAGTTTAAGAAAGAAAACGAAAAAAGGCACTCTATGAGCTTTATTACAGCGCTTTCACTTTCGCTCAACAACCTTCTCACAAAGAAAACGAGAACAATTCTTACCTCCATTGCAGGCTCTATAGGAATTATCGGAATTGCGCTTATACTTTCGCTTTCAACGGGAATAAACAATTACATTGAAGATATCCAGCACGACGCGATGGATTCCTTCCCCCTCACCGTTGACAAGCAGGCGTTTGACATTTCATCTCTTATGTCTAATATGCCCACTCAGACCATCAACAAGGATAAGAGCGGAAGAGAAGAGGGCAGAGTTTATTCAAACACCGCTATGGTTCAGCAGGCAAGCGCAATGAGCGGCAGCATGAAGCAAAACAGCGTTGAGAGCTTCAAGAAATATCTTGATAATCCGAATTCCGACATAAGGCAATACCTCGGCAAGAGTGGAGTTGTTTACTCCTACAACGCAGGCTTTGACATTTACACCTACGACACGGACGGCGTTCTGCTCAACACGGACGGAACTACCTTCGTTAACGACAACGCAGCTGCAAAGCTTATGATGAATAACGATTTGTTCAGCGTTGACGATATGATGGACCTTGTTAACAATTCGGGAAGCATGGCGAATTTCGTAAACTGCTTCATTCAGCTTTCCTCAAAGCCTGACGGAACCGGTATTTCCGATTCCGTTACTACGCAGTATGACCTTGTTTACGGAAACTGGCCGAGCGAATACAACGAGGTTGTTCTTGCTCTTGACGCAAACGGCGAGGTTATGTCAAACTATCTTTATATGATGGGGCTTCTTCCGTCGGCACAGTACAACGAGATTGTTAAAAAGGTGCAGGCGGGCGAAAAGGTAACGGAAAAGGTTGAAAGCTGGAGCTATGAGGATATCTGCAAAAAGGAATTCTACGTTATTCCCGCGTGCGACCAGTATAAGAAAAACAAGGACGGCTATTACGATTACCTTGCAGCGAGTGAAAAGCAGGTTAAAAAGCTGACTCAGAAGGGCATAAAGCTTAAGATTTCGGGAATTATTCAGATTAAAAACGATAACGTTGCTATTCCTACCATTCCCGCAGTCGGCTACACTAAGGCGCTCTCCGACTATGTTATCGATTACACCTCAAAGAGCAAAATTGTTGCAGACCAAATGAAAAATAAGGATATCGACATCCTTTCAGGCAAAAGATTTGACGAGGCTCAGGGCAACCTCCTGGCAAAGCTTGTTCCCGCAATGGCGGCGCTTATGCCTGAAAAAACCTATGAGGGCAACCTTAAAAAGCTCGGCGTTGTTGACGAGGCTTCGCCGAATTCAATAGCAATTTATGCAGACTCCTTTGAGGATAAGGAAAGCATTATAAAGTGCATTGAAAAATATAACGAATCCGTTCCCGAGGAGGATAAAATTATTTACACCGATTATGTCGGAATGATTATGTCCTCCGTATCAAGCATAATCAAGGCGGTATCCTACGTTCTGATGGGCTTCGTCGGCGTTTCGCTTGTTGTATCCTCAATAATGATTGGAATTATAACCTATATCTCCGTTCTTGAGAGGCGCAAGGAAATCGGAATTTTAAGGGCTATCGGCGCCTCAAAGCACGATATTTCAAGCGTATTCAATGCAGAGACCTTTATAGTAGGCCTTGTTGCGGGACTCTTCGGAGTAGGCATAACGGGTGCGCTGCTGATTCCTATAAACGCGATACTGCATTACAAGCTGAGCTCTGTAATAGTAAGCGCGGCGTTCCCTACCAAGGGCGCAATAATTCTTGTTATACTCAGCGTTTGCCTGACTCTTATCGCAGGCCTTATCCCGGCAAAGATTGCATCGCGCAAAGACCCTGTTGAAGCGCTGAGAAGTGAATAAAATATATTTAAAGGAATATAAAAAATGAAGGATTTTAAAGTAATTGAACTCAAAAAAAGCGTGTTTGAAAACAACGACAGAGAGGCGGACAGACTCCGCGCAAAGCTCAGGGAAAACAAGCTCTTCCTGCTTAACCTTATGAGCTCACCTGGTAGCGGAAAAACAACAACTCTCAAGGCAACAATAGCCAGGCTTAAGGATGAATACAGAATCGGCGTTATGGAGGCTGACATTGATTCGGACGTTGACGCTCAGACAATCAGCGAAACGGGCGCAAAGGCTATTCAGCTCCACACCGGCGGTATGTGTCACCTTGACGCAGGGATGACCGAGCAGGGGCTCAACAACATCAACTCCGACGAATTTGATTTCGTTGTTCTTGAAAATGTCGGCAACCTCGTTTGCCCTGCTGAATTTGACACGGGCGCAAGCAAAAACGCCATGATTCTTTCAGTTCCCGAGGGCGACGACAAGCCGCTTAAATACCCGCTTATGTTCTCAATTTGCGACTGCGTTCTGATAAATAAAATCGACACGAAGAGCGTTTTTGATTTTGACGACGAGGCAGTAGTTCAGAGAATTAAAAAGCTTAACCCAAATGCAGAGATTTTCTTCATCTCAGCCAAGAACGGAACCGGCATTGACGCGTGGTGCGACTGGCTCAGAAAAGAAATTGACGCCTGGAATAAATAACCCAAAACAATGAAAAGGAGAGAGAAACAATGAACGAACAAAACGGATACGGATATCCTCCGCAGCAGCCGCAGAACCAGCCGCCTCAGCAGCCGCAGTACGCTCAGCCGCAGGCTCCTGTTCAGCCGCAGTATGCGCAACCTCAGGGACAGCCGCAGTACGCTCAGCAGCCATACGCTCAGCCACCTTATCAGCAGGGTATGAACCAGCCTCAGTATCAGATGCCGGGCGGTGTTATGACTCAGCCCGCACCAAAAAAGAAATCAAAGGCAGGAATTATAATCGGCGCTATCGCGGGCTTTCTCGTTCTCGTGGTAATTGTAGCATTTTTAGTTCCTTCTCCCGAGAAGAAATTCTACGGCACATGGAAGGGTACAGTTGATTATACCGAGCAGGTTAAGGACAGATTCGGAGACGTTGCGCAGTATGTTGACGACAGCTTCAGGTTTGAATTCGAGATTGATTTTACCTTCAATAACGATAAAACCTACAGTTATTCTTTAAACGAGGAATCCTTTAACACAAATAAGCAGGTGCTCGTTAATGAATTCACCTCTGTTCTGGAAAAGAGCCTCAGGGCTACTTTAGGCGATTATTATACCGACACTCAGATTGCAGAGTATTTTGAATCATATTACGGAAAAACCATTGCCGAGTATTCCGCAGAAGCATTTAAGGACTTAACCTACGAAAGCATCAACGAATCAATGTCAGGCGAGGGCAATTTCAAGGTTACGGATGACAAGCTTTTCCTCTCAAAGGGCAAGGAGTATCAGGTTGACGAAACAGCCTACGATGTTTTTGTACAGAAATCCGCAAACGAAATCGTTTTAACCGAGGAATACGAAAACAACGTAAAAACATCGAATACAGACGGAATCCTTCCGTTAACTCTTATAAAGCAATAATAAATAAAAGAGATTCGCCCGTGCGAATCTCTTTTATTTCGGAAATGTGTTTCAGTTTTCCGTAAGATAATCAATCATAGTATTAAGCAGCGCTCTGTCACGTTCGGACAGAGCGTTTATTCTGCCCAGCATAATAACGTTGTCTGTATCAACGGATTTTCCTGTAAGCACGTAGTCTGCGCTGACCTTTAACGCGTCACAAAGGCGCACAAGATTTTCAGGGCGGATTGCCTTTTTTCCGTTTTCCATATTTGACACCATTTGTATTGAAACATTCATTTGCTCGGCAAGCTGCTCCTGGGTCATATTCAACAGCTTTCGCTGTTTTGATATACGATATCCCATATCCTTCAAAAAACAAGTTGTCATAAAATAGCCCCCAAAACGATTTAATCTATAGATATATTATTATTCATTATCAGGCTAATTTTAATCACCTATAGATTGACTTGTTTAATCCATAGTTGTATAATAACTATAAGATTTAACCTGGAGGTTATGGTGTGAAAAAAGATTTTACCGTTTCTGTTGTAATTCCTGTTTACAATGTTGAAAAATATGTTGGTGAAACGCTTGAAAGCGTGGCACAGCAAAGCATCGGGATAAAAAACATACAGATAATCATTGTTAATGACGGCTCTTCCGACGGCAGCGCCCGGATTTGTAAAGAGTTTGAAAGAAGCTTTCCCGAAAACACAGTTTACCTTGAAAAGGAAAACGGCGGCGTATCCTCTGCAAGGAACAAAGGCTTGGAGCTTGCAACGGGAAAATATATTATTTTTCTTGATTCCGACGATAAATGGGAAAGGAACTCTTTTAAAAGGCTTGTTAAATATTTTGATAAGCACTACAACGAGATTGATTTAATCAGCGCGAGAGTGCGCTTTTTTGACAGCAAGGAAAGCTACCACACGCTTGACTACAAGTTCGGACAGGGCACAAGAATAATTGACGTCTCCTCTGAAGACGAGCTGTTTTCAATTCAGACGCTCGTCAGCTCAAATATTATAAAAAGGGAGGCTATCGGCAGCCTGCGTTTTAACGAGGGGCTGAAATACGGCGAGGATTCGCTTTTTATCAACAAGCTGATTCTCAAAAAATGCAAATATGCAGTTTTCAGCGAGGCTGAATTTTTATACAGACGAAGAAGCAGCGGAGATTCGGCGGTAAATTTGCAAACGCTTGACAGAGCATATTATTTTGATTCGCTGATTAATTATCACCGCGAGCTGTACAGCTACTCAAAGCAGCTGTACGGCAAAATTCTTCCGTATGTTCAGAGCGTTGTTGGTTATGATTTGCTCTGGCGTTTTGCAAACCCGATAATCAACGAGGCTTTAAGTGCAGATGAAATAATCGAATACGAGGCGCTCGTCAGAGAGCTTATAAAAGATATTGACGATAAAATTCTCTTCCGT
>CAMOWP010000067.1 GCA_946628455.1 uncultured Clostridia bacterium
TACTGAACGTCCTTTTTCTCCTCCTTCGGTGCGTCGGCTGAGGCTGTTTTAACAGCTATCAGGCTTATAACCGAAAGGCAGATTGCAATTACCGAAATAACAGCAACGCAAATTCCTGATTTTTTTGACATAGTTTTGCCTCCTTAAAATTGATTTTGATTGTTAATAACAGTGCCTGCGGATTCCGAGGAAGAATACCGTAAGCCCCAAATCAATAAAGATGTGGAAAACGGTGTGAAGGTAGCGCTTCTTTTTTCCTGCTGCGTAAAGCGCCGCGCCTGAAAGCAGAATCGCACCGCCGGAAAAAAGATGAAAAAGCGCGTCCTTCGGCAGGATTTTATACGCCTTGCCTCCCGCAATAGCACAGGCGAACGAGGTGCCGATATAAAGCGTCATCTGCGCGCCCCTTGTTTTATCAAAGGAAAACAAAGTGAGAAGCAGCCCGCCGATTGCTCCTGCCCACGCGCACACCAGCATAGCAATTCCGTAAGCTATGCCGACCGTGTCGTTAACAGCGGGCACGCAACCCGTAGCAGTTCCCGCAACGGCGAAGAAAATCATACAGTGGTCAAGCAGACGAAGCATTTTTTTGCGCTCCGGATTTTTCGCCGCGTGGTATAATACGGAGGTTACAAACATAACCGTTGTTCCGAAAAGATAAAGCGCGGCGCAGATAATGCGAAGCGTATCGCCCGCCTTAACTGCGGGAGCAAGGCAAAACGCAACTATGCACCCGCTGAGGATAAGCCCCGCGGCGTGAGTTAAAATATTCAGCTTTTCCTCCGTCTCGTTGTAATCAACGAGGGTAATTGAATCCCAGGGCTTCATTTTTGCATCTCCGCTGTAGTTTTCTTTATTATAGCACTTAATTCCTGCTAACGCAATTATTTAACTCTTTTATCTTTTAGTGAATAGTAGTATAATACAGATAAGAGGTTTCACGTATGAAAAAGAAAACGAAAATTTTTATAATTATTTCAGCGTGCGTTATTGCTCTTCTTGCTGCGGCAACGGCAATTTATTCGGGCGATTATTACCGCGCGCAAAACGTTAACGCGTATCTTGAAAGCGAAAACGCAGTAACGGTAACAAAAATCAAAGAGGGGTATTATTTTGACGGGCCGTCAGAGGACAGGGCGCTGATTTTCTATCCGGGAGCTAAGGTTGAGGAAACCGCCTACGCCCCGCTAATGAGCTCGCTTGCCTCTCGGGGAGTTGACTGCTTCCTTTTAAAAATGCCGCTAAGGCTCGCGTTTTTTGATATGAACAAAGCGGAGAGAATAGTTAAAAATTATGAGTACGAAAGTTATTATCTTGCCGGGCATTCGCTCGGCGGAGCAATGGCGGCTGATTATTCCGCAAAGCACCCCGATAAATATTCAGGGCTGTTTCTGCTTGCGGCTTATCCCTCAAAGGATTTAAGCGCGGCGCGGTTTCCCGTTGTTTTCATCTACGGCGAAAACGATAAGGTGCTTAACAGAGAGAAGCTGAAAAAGGGCTTTTCCCTCGCTCCCGCAGGGTATGAAAAATTTGAAATCAGGGGCGCTAATCATTCCTCCTTCGCCTCCTACGGAGAGCAGAAGGGAGACGGCAAAGCCGAAATCTCCGCCGCAAGGCAGCAGAGTGAGACTGCCGAAATCATTCTCAGCGCCGTTAATGGCGGAGCTTGACCTGCGGGTAAGCTCATTTCATTGATTGAACTTTAAATATATTAATGCTATAATAAAAGAAAAAAGCGAGGAGTAAATTATGTCAAGCGAAAAACTATCCAAACGAAACTGGTTTACAATCTGCCTTTTCAGCTTTATGGGCGGCGTTGCGTGGAACGTTGAAAATATGTATTTCAACACGTTTCTTTACAACTCAGTTTACGCAAACACCTCTCAGGCTGCGCAGGCAGGCTCAATGGCGCCGACCACGGCTATAAGCAGAATGGTAGCGCTTTCGGCTGTTGCGGCAGTTCTTACCACCTTTATTATGGGAACGCTCAGCGACAAGCTGAAAAACAGAAGGCTGTTCATTTCCGTAGGCTACATTTTCTGGGGAATAGTAACGGGAATGTTCGGGCTGATTACAAAGGAAAACGTTTCATCGCTTTTCCATATTTCTGACGAGGCAAAAATCCTGACGGCAACGGTCTGGGTTGTTATAATTATGGATATAATTATGACCTTTATGGGCTCAACGAGCAACGACGCGGCATTCAACGCGTGGGTTACGGATATAACGACTCCGAAAATCAGACCTGTTCTTGAAACCGTTCTGCAGGTTGTTGTTTTCGTTTCCGCAGGAGCAGTTATGGGCGTCGGCTCCTTTGCTCAGGCGGGCAAGGTTTCCTACCAGCAGTTTTTCATAATTCTCGGCGTGGTGGTTTCCGTTTGCGGAATAGCAGGCCTGTTCCTTATCAAGGAGCCTGAAAACAGGGTTATTAAAGAGGATAATTCAAGCTACTGGGCTGACCTTTTCTACGGCTTCAGGCCTTCGGCTATCAAGGAAAACAGCAGGCTTTACCTCACCCTTTTCGCAATCGGCTTCGCAACGGTTGCGTATCAGGTTTTCTTCCCCTATCTTCTCGTTTATCTTCAGTACGTTGTTCTGCCTGAAAACGGCGGAGACAAGTTCCTCACAACCGGAGTAATCATAACAGCCGTTATAGTTGTTGCGCTTCTCGTGGCGGGAATAGTTATTCTTATGAAGCTCGGCGCAAAGAATAAGGCTTACTGCCTCGTGCCCTGCGCTGTGCTTATGCCGCTTGGCTTATTCATCCTTTCAATCTCAACAAATATAACCGTTGTGCTTATAGGAATTTTGCCCGCGGCGCTTGGCTTTATTCTTCTGACAATTCAGCTTAACGCCGCAATTAAGGATTTCATCCCCGTTGGCAAGGCAGGGCTTTTCCAGGGCATAAGGATGATATTTGTTGTTCTTATCCCGATGGTTGCAGGTCCCGTTCTCGGCGACCTCGCCTGCCGCAACTCTGCGGTTACATACACAAACGAATACGGCGTAAACACACTCGTTCCCTCAAGCAGTATGTTCCTTTACGCTGCAATAGTTGCCGCGTTCGTATTCATCCCGCTTATTTTCCTTATCAAAAAGGGCTTCGCTGTAAGCGAGCCTGCAGAGGCAGAAAATGAATAAATGGAATTTTTACACCTCGAAGGAGCTCAAGCCGCGCGGCTGGCTGCTAAGGCAGCTTGAAATACAGGCGCAGGGGCTCAGCGGAAACCTTCACAAAATCTGGCCCGACATAAGAGACAGCGCCTGGATAGGCGGCAGCCGCGAGGGCTGGGAAAGAGTTCCCTACTGGCTTGACGGCTTTGTTCCGCTTGCGTATCTCCTTCAAAACGAAGAGCTGATTGAGGCTGCAAAAAAATATATAAACGCAATTATTTCAAAGCAGGAGGAGGACGGCTGGCTCTGCCCCTGCAAAAATAAAAAACGCTCGGAGTACGACACCTGGGCGCTTCAGCTTATAACAAAAACTCTTACCGTTTACTACGATTGCTCGGGCGATGAAAGAATCCCCGAGGTGCTTTACAGAGCGCTCAGAAACTACTATGAGCTTCTTAAAAGCGGAGAAATCCGCCTTTTCAACTGGGGAAAATTCAGATGGTTTGAAACGTTCATTGCGATGAGTTTCCTCAAGGAAAGATATAACGAGGGCTGGATAGACGAACTTGCCGTAATTTTAAAGCAGCAGGGCTATGATTACGGAAGCGAAACCGAGCTGTGGAAAACGCCGCGCAAGCTCTGGCGCTACAAAACGCATATCGTAAACCTCACCATGATGCTTAAGGCGGAGGCTGTTTCGTGCGGGCTCCTCGGCGAGGAATACAAAAACAAAGCGGAGAAATACCGCCGGCTTCTTGATGAATTCAACGGAACTGTTTTTGAGGGCTTTACGGGCGACGAGTGCCTCTCAGGCATAAGCCCGATTCAGGGAACGGAGCTCTGCTCGGTTGTTGAGCAGATGTATTCCTACGAACAGCTTTTTGCTTACACGGGCGAAAGCTGCTGGGCTGAGAGGCTTGAGGTGCTTGCCTTCAACGCGCTTCCCGCAACGCTCAGCGAGGATATGTGGGCTCATCAGTATGACCAGATGCCAAACCAGATAGCGTGCAAAAAGCTCTTCCCGCTTGCGCACTTCGGAACTAACGGCCCGCGGGCGCACCTTTTCGGGCTTGAGCCCAATTTCGGCTGCTGCACGGCGAATTTCAACCAGGGCTTCCCGAAGCTTGCGCTGTCGGCATTTATGCACAGCGGTAATAAAATCATAAACAGCCTTATGCTCCCGAGCGAGCTGAGCGCCGACGGCGTTTCAATAACGCTTGAAACTGATTATCCGTTTGAAAACAGGGCGCATTATTCAATAAAGGCTGAAAGGGATTTTGATTTCGTTATCCGTATTCCGTCTTTTGCAAAAGGGCTTAAAATCAACGGAAAGGCGGCTGAAAGCAAGGACGTTGAAATGCATATAAATAAGGGTGAAACGGAGCTTGAGCTTGAATTTGAAGCGCCGGTTGTTCTAAAGAAGAGGCCCGATAATCTCTTCGCCGTTCAGTCAGGCTCGCTGCTTTTCTCCGTTCCGATTAAAAGCAAAAAGAAAAAAATTGAGTATACGCGCATGGGCGTTGAAAGAAAATATCCTTACTGCGATTATGAGCTTATCCCGAAAAGCGAGTGGCAATACGGGCTCGGCAGCACGGAATTTACAAGGAGCTTTTCAAAAATCGGTGATTATCCGTTTTCCGAAACAGCCCCGCCCGTTACGGTTACAGCCGAGGTCAGGCGGATTGACTGGGGTCACCACCCCAAGCATAAATCCGTTTGCGCAAAGGCTCCGAAATCAACTAAGCCGCTGTCGGATAATATAAAAATTGAGCTTTATCCCTACGGCTGCGCAAAGCTCAGGATGACCGAGCTGCCGCTGCTTGAAGGCAATAAATAATAACAACCAAGGGTGATTAAATGAAAAAAGTATTTTCCGTTATTTTAGCAATTATAATTCTTGCCTGTGCCTTTGCGGGCTGCTCGAAGCCTGAGAGCAAGGAGGCTGAAAACGCTTCGGCTGAAAGCACCTCCGTTTCCGCAACAGAGGCTACAGAGCCTGCGATACCGCTCGGCGAGGATAAATATCATCTTGACGTAAATATAACCATTGAGGCTCCCGTGGGCTACAACACTTACGGAAAGAGCTCCGGCTACACCGAGGAGATGTGCAAGGCGCAGGGCGTAACGTATGAAAATATGTCAAAGTACCTTGATATGACGGACGACGGCTTCATTATGGTTCCCGAAAACGAGCCGTTTGCAGACGCGGCTTTTGAGATAAGAGCAAAGCTCAAAAATTCCAAGGATTACGGAATAATCAACCTCAACGATTTAAACGAGGACGAGCTTAAATACGCCGCCGACACTCTTGTTGCGGGCTTTACGGGAGCCGAGGGCTACGAAATAGTTAAAACGGACAAGGCAACGTTTATTGTTTTTGACTGGAAAACGGTCAAGAACACAAGAAGATATGCAACGGTTATCGACGGCTGTATGATTTACATTTACGGCGAAACGAACGCAGGCCCGCTGACAGAGGAGAACAAAAGCTACCTTGACGCCGTTGCAAAATCAATTGATTACTGATTAACTAAAAAGCGCTGAGAATTATCTCAGCGCTTTATTAATAAAACCGCCCTGCACGAAAAACGGTTTTCAAGACCGCCTCGCACAGGGCAGAGCGACGGGAAGCGGAGTTACTGTCCGCCCGACGCTATCTTAAAGCTGATGACCCGGCAGACGCACTTGCGGCAAAAAACCGTAGCGGCGGCTCTGCAATGAGTTCATCTGCCTTAATTCGCTTTAAAATTGTATATCGGTTTAATCTGTCTGACGATTTCTGCTGTAGGCGCTATGCCTTCAACGATTTCGTCTTTATTTTTGTACGCCATAGGCGATTCGTCAAGCGTGTATTCATTAATGCAGGTTGTGAAAATACCCTCCATCTGAGCCTCATATTCATCAAGGGAAAGAACGTTCTTTGCGTCCGTTCTTGAAAGCAGCCTGCCTGCGCCGTGAGGAGCGGAGCAGTTCCAGTCCTCATTTCCCTTGCCTACGCAGATTAAGGAGCCGTCGCGCATATTAATCGGGATTAAAAGCATTTCGCCCGCCTTTGCGGAAACAGCGCCCTTGCGAACGATGTTATTCTTTAAATCAATGTAGTTGTGAATAGTTTCAAAATGCTCAAAATCCGAAAGCTCCTTTGAAAAGTAATTGTTAAGAAGCTGCGTTGCAATAAGCTCGCGGTTGAGGGTTGCAAACGCCTGGCATATAGCCATATCCTGAAGATACATCTCCCTGTATTCGCCCGTAAGGTAGCACAAATCCTTCGGAATTGCCGCTTCCCTGCGCTTGAATTCCTTCTTCATTTTAATGATT
This sequence comes from uncultured Clostridia bacterium, assembly GCA_946628455.1. Classification (GTDB taxonomy): domain Bacteria; phylum Bacillota; class Clostridia; order Oscillospirales; family Acutalibacteraceae; genus Eubacterium_R. Next base: position 6,433 of record CAMOWP010000067.1, read on the forward strand.
TCAGACTGAATTTCGCTTCTTCTGCCCTGCGCCTTGTATTCCTCAATCAGTGCCTTCTGCCTTTCAAAAAGCTTGTCGGCGCCCCTTGCAATATCATAAGCAAGCGCCTGATAATGCTCTGCCACCTGCTTGCCGAGGTTGCGCGAGCCCGTGTGAATAACAAGGTATACGCAGCCGTCGCCGTCTTTATCAAGCTCGATAAAATGGTTTCCTCCGCCAAGCGTGCCGAGCGAGCGCACAATCCTTTTTGTGTGCTTGAGGTTTCTGTAGCAGTTCATCTGCTGAAGCTCGGGGTAGGTTGTGATTCTGCCCTCGTGCACCTCGCGCCCGCAGGGTATGTATTTCCTGACTGTTTCATCAAAGCGATTGAAATCAATTTCAATGCTGCCGAGCTTTACGCACAGCATTCCGCACCCGATATCAACGCCCACGATGTTCGGGATAACCATATCCCCGAGGTTGGCGGTAAAGCCAATTGTGCAGCCCTTTCCCGTGTGCACGTCAGGCATTATTCTTATTTTTGCGCCGCTTGTAAATTCCTGCGAGCAGAGCAATTCAATCTGCTCAAGCGCGCTTTCATCAACAGTTTTTGCAAACACCTTCGCCGTTGCAAAGGTTCCTTTTATTTCTAACATAGCCTCTCCTTTCCGCACAGAAAGGAGAGCCCTTTCTATGCCGCTATTTTTTCATATCTTTCGTCGCACACCGCCTCAAGCATAAAGGTGTACGGGTTCAAATCTCCGCTCATAACCATATCAAACAGCCGCGGAGTACATCCCGAAACAAGGGCAACGCCCTGCTCGTTTTTCGTTACGGGCTGCTGTGTGTTCCTGCTCTGAACGTTCCAGAAAACAACGTTCGGGAGCGTGTAGCCGTTTTTCTCAAACAGCTCCTTTGCATATTCAAAATTTGTCAGCTGTGCGTTTTGGGTGCAGTAATCAAATTCCATATCCGAAATAATGTAAAGCGTTTTCGGAAGCTCCCCGGCGGGGACGTTATTTTTAACAGCCGCGTTAAGCACAAGCTCAAACACCTTTTGAATATCAGTGTTTCCGATTTCGTTGAAGGTTTCAATAAAGCGCACCTTGTCGGCAAGGGTTTCGCCCTTGATTTCAATAAGCTGCGGGTTTTCGGAAAACATAATGAAATGGTTTGCGAAGGCGCCCTTGTTGTTTTCGGCAAAAAAGATGCCGAGAGAAAGCGCAACGCTTGCAGGAATCGGGTTGCCCTGCCAGTACATAGAGCCCGAGGTGTCAATAACCGCAAGTGCGTTTTCAAGACTCTCTTTCCTCTCAAGCGCATTCCAGGTTGTGTTGATAACAGCCTCCTGCTGAGCGGAAACGGGCTCGTGCCTCCAGTTATACCCAAGCTCGCAGAGCGGGCGCACCAGCTCATACGGGGCAAGAGTGCCCGTGTTCATTTTTGCCTCGCCTGTGTTAACTCTCTCAAGAAAGGCGCTGTAACGCTCCTTATCGTTATTTAAGAATGCACGGCGGTATTTGAAGAGCGCCTTTGAGGGCTGCTTTTCATAATCGAAGGTGTAATCCTTTTTTCTGAGATTGTTTTCAATAATCTTTATGTACGCGCGCAGAGCGGTGAGCGTTTTGCGGTATTCCGCCTGCTGCATACCGAGCTTTTTTGCAAGATACTTTGCCTGATTAACCGTTTCAGCGCTGCTTGCGTTAACTGAGGGAAGCCACTTTGCAAGGAGAGTAACCTCCTTATTTTCATTCATAGCCTTAATATCCGCTTTAAGCGTTTTTTCAATGTAGCTTACCGCCTGTGCCTCGCAGGGAGTTTTGAGAAGCGTGAGCAAATCGTCAAACCTGCCGTACTCCGCAAAATATTCAATATTCCTTTTAACGGAGGACGCCTTGTTTTGCGCAAGCCATTTGATAATTGTTCTGAAAACTCTGCGTTCGCCGAGGCCGCCGCGGATATCTCTTGCAAAGAAAAGTATTTTCATTGCAAGGTCGGGATTTTCCGTATACGCTCTTATAAAGCGGTGGATGATTTCCTCATCCTCAGCACTTCTTAGCGCGCCGATTGTTGCAAAAAGGTCAACGCAGTAATCCGTTGAGCTTTTATTTGTCATTGCTCCGTTTTCGGTTCTCGTTTTATTCGCTTCATTTTTGATTGCGTCAAGCATAATTTCATCCTCCTTAAAACAGTTTAAAAATTCAAGGCGCTTGCGGGTTGCGTGCCCGCATTATCGGCGTGAAGATTAACAGTCTTCTGCCCCGAGGTTATGCATCTTCTTCGCTGTAAGCGCCTTTAACAAGATGCTATGCTATACCTGCCGTGGCATTTCTTATAATCTTCAAGGTACGCTTTTGATAACAGTTTTTAAGACTGATTCAGCTGTTGCTGTGTGTACCTTTCGATAGCGAAATGCAAACAATCGACCATTCTTAGTATATTGCTGTCAGCATCTTTTAACGAGACGCATACGGTGTCGGAGTTAACCCGACATGGAATTTCCGAGAATTTGCTGAAAGCGTCTCTGCCCATAACAGCCGTAACGTCGGTTAATAGGCTGCAATTGCCGTTACCCGCCACAAGCTGTAGGTTTAAAAATTCAAGGCACAATTTCGGGCGGGATTCGAACCCGCATCACGAGGATTTTTAGTCCTCTGCTATCCATTTAGCTACCTATAAATCAATTGCTGTTTGTGCCTTTTTCAAGGTGCCTTAAATATCATACGGGAGTCGGACCCGTTTCCCCTTGCCTATAAAGCAAGTGTTCTCCGTCAGAACTAATGGTATTTTTTCGCTTGCTGCAAGCACCTTTGTGGTGCACTGTAAAGGAATTGAACCTTTGACCCCAAAATTAAAAGTTTCGTGCTCTTCCGACTGAGCTAACAGTGCATTTTTTTGCTTCGCTTACACCTTACCACATTCTTCCGAAATAATCTTGGAAAAAAAGTTGCGGTTCGTTTGCGACCGCTGCCGGTGGCAGATGAAGGGAGCAATAAGAACTGCCGA
>CAMOWP010000068.1 GCA_946628455.1 uncultured Clostridia bacterium
CGGAGTTCTTTTGAATGAAGAGGAGGGCGAGCCGTACTTAAACGAAGGCTTTGAGCTGAAAGGCTATAGCAATACCGCCGCGCAGAAATATACAATGCGCTACGTAGGCTATGACTTTGACTATTACGGTTATATAACCTTTGTAAATCTTGATATAAAAGCGCCGAAAGTGAAAATTAAAACAGGCAAAAATAAAATGAAAATCAGTTATTCTTCCGTTAAAGGCGTTTCGGGTTATCAGATAAGATATACGACCGACGGCATAACCAAGACATCCTATATCAAAAATTCAAAGGCTAATTCAAAGCTTATTAAAAAGCTGAAAAAGGGTAAGTACAAGGTTCAGGTCAGAGCCTATAAAGAAAGGGCTGCAAATAAAGAAAAGGTATATACCTATGGCCGTTGGAGCAAAGAGAAAACGGTAAAAATATAAACAAAACCCGACGCGGTGCGTCGGGTTTTGCTTTGTTATTCGCTTATTTCGATTGTGTCAATTATTACGTCGTAGAGTGGCTTGTCGCCGGGGGCGGTCTGTACTGCGGCGATATCCTCAAGAACGTCCTTTCCCTCGATAATCTGACCGAAAACGGTGTGGTGATAATCAAGCCACGGTGTTCCGCCTACAGCCTTGTAGTTATCAATGCACTCTCTGGGATAGCCCTTATCCGTCAGCCCTTCCATCTGCGCGAGCATTTGAGCGGGAGCTTCTTTTGCCTGAACGATGAAGAACTGCGAGCCGTTTGTTGAGTGTCCTGAATTCGCCATTGAAAGCGCGCCGTAATAGTTATGTGCTTCAACGCTGAACTCATCCTCAAACGGATGCCCCCAGATTGACTCACCGCCTGTTCCGTTACCCTTCGGGTCTCCGCCCTGAATCATAAAATCTTTGATAACGCGGTGGAAAAAAAGTCCGTTATAATATCCGTTTTTTGCGTGTGTAGTAAAGTTTTCAACAGTTTTCGGCGCAATCTCAGGAAAGAGAACAAATGTCATATCGCCTCTGTTAGTTTTGAAAACTGCCTTAATTCCGTCTTTGATTTCAAGTTGATTCATAGTTTTGTACCTCTTATAATTTTACTCTGCTGTTTATTTCTCTGAGTACCTCTCTGTCAATCTTTTCAACCTTGCGGTCGTAGGTGAGAATTCCGTTAAGCTCGTCCTCAACATCTGTTACCTGAGTGTAAACCGTTGCGGCAAGTCCTTTCGGAATCTGAGGGATAATAGTTCTGTTAAACAGCTTTGAATATGCTTTTGTAAGGCTCTGCTTTGAAGAATAAATCTTGTAGCCGAACATCTTATTGTTAAAGGTGTGACCCTTAACTCTTGTTGAAAGTCCGCCGAATTCCGTAAGAAGCCACGGCCTGTCGCCCTGCTTAACAATAATCGGGGTGAAATAGATATGCTTTGAAATAACGTCGGTAACGCCTCTGTCGTGCCAGCCTGAAGCAGAGTCAACTGTTCTCGTCTTGTCCCACTCCTTAAGCAGATGATAAGCCTTTGCCGAGTCAAACTGTCCCCAGCCCTCGTTAAAAGGAACCCAGAGCGCAATGCACGGGCAGTTATAAAGCGCGTCAACCATTTCGCGGAGCTCCTTGTAGTAAAGCTCTCTTGCCTTTTCGTTCGTGCGCTTGAAAAGCTTGTAATTGGTGTCGTCAAGATTAACGCCTACAAACGGAATTGCCGAAATTTCAAGCCCGTAGAGGCCGCCGCCGTTAATCATATCCTGCCAGACGAGAATTCCGTTAACGTCGCAGTAATGATACCAGAGCATAGGCTCAATTTTGATGTGCTTTCTGAGCATATTGTAGCCGCAGTCCTTAACGTACTTAACGTCAAATTCCATAGCCTCGTTGCTCGGGGGAGTGAGAAAGCCGTCAGGATAATAGCCCTGGTCAAGCAATCCGTTATGGAAATAAGGCTTGTTGTTGAGGAAGAGCCTGGGAACGCCGTTTTCATCAACGCCCGTTGAGAATTTTCTCATTCCGAAATAGCTTTCAACTCTGTCCTTGTCATATTTGAAAATAACCTTGTAAAGATAAGGGCTTTCGGGCGACCACGCTTTAAAATCGGGTAGCTTGATTGTTGTGTCCTTTGTGTCGGCAATTATTTCATCGCCGTCATAAACAGTAATCTGAACGTCGTCAGCGTTTTCAAATTCAAAGCTTACCTGCTCGTTGTCAAAATCGGGAGTAATGCGGAAATTCTTAATATACTTTTCAGGCGTTGACTCAAGCCATACGCTCTGCCAGATTCCCGACTGAGGGGAATACCATATTCCGCCTCTTCTCGTTTTCTGCTTGCCTCTTGAATACTCGTTTTCCTCGCACAAATCGCGAACGATAACGTTGAGAGTATTCTCGTCGCCGTCGTTGAGAAATTCCGTGAGCTCAACAGTAAACGGTGTGTAGCCGCCGTGGTGCTCGGCGATGAGCGCGCCGTTTAAAAGCACCTTTGCAATCTGGTCAACAGCGCCGAAATTAATGAAAACTCTGCCCCTGTTGAAGCCCTCGGGAAGGGTGAATTTCTTTTCGTAAACAAGATATTCGCTGTGAGTTAAAACTCTGTTAACTCCCGAAAGCGGTGATTCGGGCGAAAACGGAACGGTGATTTTGTATTCATATTCCTTCGGGATTTCCTCGCCCTCTTCAAAAGATAAATCCCACTGTCCGTTAAGGCTGATGTAGCTGTCTCTTTTAAACTGCGGCCTCGGATATTCCTGAAGCGGCGCGTTTTTGTTGAGGTCCTCTCCCCATTTGGTAAGTAACATTTTATTTTTCCTCCATAACGATTTTTGAATCAACAATCTGTATGTGCTTATTACATATCTCAAGAGCTGCTCTTTTGTGTGAAACAATTATGCAGGTCTTGTTTTTCAGCTCTTTCAGGTTAGTTAAAAATGTTTTTTCAGTATCCTCGTCAAGCGCCGAGGTTGCCTCGTCAAGAAGCATAATCGGCGAATTTGAAAGAATTGAGCGAGCTATTGCAAGCCTTTGAAGCTGACCCTCCGAAAGCCCTATTCCGCGCTCGCCGATAACGGTTTCAATTCCGTCGGGCAGTTCGCTTATAAACGAATCCGAGCACGAGATTCTTATAGCCTCTCTGATTTCCTCCTCGCTCGCGTCGGAATTGATGAAGGTGAGGTTTTCCCTGATTGTTCCCGAAAGGATGAAATTTCCCTGAGGAACGTAGGAGAAAAGACGTCTTGTTGAAACGTCAACGGGAATGCTTTTTCCCTCGCATTCAAGCTCAATGCTGCCGCCTTGCACCTTGAAAACGCCGAGCAGAAGCTTTAGCAGAGTGCTCTTTCCGATTCCCGAAATGCCCATAATCGCAACGAAATCACCCTTGTCAATTTTAAGCGAGGTGTTATCAAGAATTATATCTCTGTCATACTTAAAGGAAATGCTGTTGAAATTAATGCTTTTCAGCAAGGCGTAGGTTTCCCTGACGTCAAGCTCCTCTGCGTGAGCCTCCTGCTCGTCGGGCAGCGCCTCAATTTCCATCAGCCTTTCAGCGGAGGCGATAACAGCGAAATACTGAGGCATAATTGAGGAAAGCTGAGCAAACGGCGCCTGAATCTGGTTAACAAGCTGAAGCATAGCGGTAACCGTACCGTAATCAAGCCCGTTGATGAGCCTGTATGCGCCGAAGCCGAGAGCGAAAACATAGCCGAAGCTGAACACTGCGCTGATTCCCGCGTTTGCAACAATACCGAAAAAGCGGCGGCGCATTTTTGCGATGTAGTTTTCGTTCTGAAGCTCGTTTGCCTCCTTGAGAATTTTCTCCTCAACCGAAAAGGCTTTAACAACAAGCAGCGAGGTGACCGCCTCCTGAATAAAGGAGCGGGTTTTGCCCTCCGTTTTCTGCACCTCCTTGTGAAGGCGTTTCAGCGTTTTTCTGAAAAACTGAGTGCACAGGAAAACGAATATTCCGCCAACGAGAAATGCAAGCGCAAAGATTCTGTCAATAACAACAAGATAGGTGAACGCGCAAACAAGCCTTGTGAGGAAAAGAACAACGTTAGGAATAATTGTTGTAACTCCGCCCGAGATAACGGTAACGTCGTTGAACATTCTGTTTTGCAGCTCGCCAGTATGGTATTCTGTAACCCTTGAATAATCCTTTTTGAGAATTGTTTTGAGCATATGCTGCTTCATTTCCCATTCGATTTTCGCAACGCACCTCTCAAGCGTGCTGCGCGAAATAAGCGTCAGCGCAAGCTGAAACAAGATTATCAGCAGGTAATATATTGCGTAGCGTAAAACAAGATTGAAGGATTTATCAATAGTCGCCGCGTTTATTATGTTTTTTGAAAAATTAGCGTAAACAATCGTGAGCGTTGCGGCAATAACGTTTGTAAAAATCAGAAAAAGGATTTTAAAGCGTTCCTTTTTGCAGATTGAAAACATCCATTTTATCGCCGTAATATCCGATTTTTTTATCTTTTTTGAAGTATCCTTATCAGCCATTACTTGTCCTTTTTTATAAGTCTTTTTATCCTTCTTGCAAGGTTTTCAAATTTCAGAAGAAGCGGCCTGAGCGGCGCGAGGGCAACCCAGATTTTTGCATATAGCTTTTGCCCTTTTCCGTTTCGGCAGTCAACATAGCGCTTGCCTTTTCGCCAGAAGCCCTCAAGCACACCGAGCACCATATCGTCGGTAACTCTTTCGCCGCTTATGCAGTTATCGCCGACTATATAGTAGTAGCCGTCGTGCACCTCGCATACTCTGTGCAGCACAAGCTGGCCGTTTTTTCTTTCAAAAAGAGCCACGTCGTATTTTTTTAGCCTGTCCTTATTCTTTACAACAACGATTGTGTCGCGCTGGTTATAAAGCAGAGGCCACATCGAAACTCCTGAAGTAAGGCTTGTGTAGGTGCCTATTGTGTCAAGCGCCTCTCTTGCAGTTTTTAATTTATCCATATTTTACCTTCACAATATAATATATCATTTTAATTATATCATAATTTAAAATAAATGCAATGTATCACGAAAATTTCCTTATCAGGCTGTCGTGGCAGCGGTTTTCGGTTTCATCGTCAAGAGGCATAAGCTCATCGCAACTGATTGCTCTTTTTATAAGCTCATCGGCAAGGCGCGGATTTTTCGGAAGAACGGGACCGTGGGCGTATGTTCCAAAGGTATTTGAAAAAAGAACTCCCTCGGTTTTGTCAATTCCGTTATTTCCAAAGCCTGAAACGACTGTCCCGAGCGGAGTAAGCGAAGCGCCGAGAAAGGTCCTTCCGCTGTGATTTTCAAAGCCTGTGATTTTGCCGAACGGAGTTTCGAAAACGGTGTTTCCTATCATTCTTGATTTGCCCGATTTTGTATAAAAGGGAAGGGCGCCTGTCATTTTCATTATGCTTTTATCCGCCGTTTCGTAGTATTCTCCGAGCAGCTGATACCCTCCGCATACGGCAAAAATCACCTTGTTCATATGAATTGCGTAGGAGAGCATTTCGCTTTTCTTTCTTAAATCCTTAAGAATAAGCCTCATCTCTCTGTCCTGTCCGCCGCCTATCAGCATTATGTCAAAATCGGGAATGCTGTCGCCGATTCCGATTTCGCGTATCTCATATTTGATGCTCCTTAAATCAAGCCGCCTTTTCAGGCAGAGGAGGTTACCGCTGTCGCCGTAAAGATTCAGCTCCTTCGGATAAAGATGAACTATTCTCACTCTGTCTCCCAAAAATTCTTACCTCCGAATTCATTAATAAAAAGCCTTCTCATATTCATCATCGCAGTATAGCTTGAAAAAACAACGAAATCGCTGTTGCAGTTTTTAATGGTCTCAATAAGCTTTCCGTAATTTTCACCGTCAATAATGTCTGATTTTATGCCGTCATATTTCAGCCTGAGCGCCATATCAAGCGAGCGTTTTCCGATTGTATACACGCAGTCGCATTTTGATAAAACCGGCGTAAAGTCGCTGTCCCATATCCAGCTTACGTCGCGCCCGTCGGCGTCATTGTCATTCAGCGCAAACGCAATTTCCATATCGCTTTTAACGGAGCATATGTACTTTATGCAGGCGGAAAGCCCTACGGGATTTTTAACAAGCAAAAGCAAAACCGTTTTGCCGTTATTATTGAATTTTTCCATCCTGCCGAACGCCCCTGAGAAGGTGCAAAGCGATTTGAGCTTTCCCGCTTTAATCGCGCTTATAACCGCAGCTGCAGCGGCTATATTATAAAGGTTGTAGAGCCCGCCGAGCGAGGTTGAAAGCAGCTCTCCTCTCAGCATAAAGCAGCTGCCTGAAATATCGCTTATTTCAAAATCGGGAGTTCTTCGTCTGTAGCCGCATTTTGTGCAGTAAAAGGAGCCGAGCTGGGCGAGCGTTTTCGTTTTGTATTTCAGCTCGTTTGAGCACCTCGGGCAGAAGCGGCAGTCTGATACTGCGTTGCTTTTAAAATCTGCGCTCAGCCCGAAGGTTACATAGCTGTTTTTCATTTCGGAAAGCGAAAAGGATACGGGGTCGTCCGCGTTGAGAATCAATTCTGCCCTTGGCATATTTTCGATTCCTTTTTTAATTGAAGCAAGCGTGTGAGAAATTTCGCCGTAACGGTCAAGCTGGTCTCTGAAAATGTTTGTAACAGCCACTATTTCCGCGTCAAGGTAACGCGAAATCAGGGGCAGGGAATTCTCGTCGCATTCAAGAATTGCAAATTCCTTTCTGCACCTTCCTAATATGCTTGAATTCATAATAAAAGCCGTTGTAACGCCGCTTAGCATATTCGCTCCGCCCGAATTGATAAAATAAGAGCAGCCCGCCTCCTTAAGCGCGTGAGCAATCAGCGCGCAGGTTGTTGTTTTTCCGTTTGTTCCGGTAACGCAGATTATGCGCACGTTGCGGGAAAGCTTTGTAAGAACGTTGTATTTAATTTTCAGCGCCGCTCTCCCGGGCAGAGTGGTAGCCCCTTTATTGAACAGCCTAAGAACAAAGGCAATAAGCTTTGCGGTAACAATTGAAAGTATCATATTAAATTTATATTGAAATGATAAAAGATTATGTTATAATTTTTGTGGGTGATAATTATGCTTGATAAAATATGTGAAATAGTTAAACGCGCGGGAGAAATCTATAAAAGCGCAGGCAGCGACAAGGGCGTTGAGGAAAAGGGCTCGGCGGTGAATCTTGTTACTGCGTACGATAAAAAAATTCAGGATTTTCTTGAAGCACAGCTCAGAAAGCTTATACCTGACGCAAAGTTCTTTGATGAAGAAGGGGAAGGCGACAACGTTCTGACAGACGGCTACTGCTTTATTATTGACCCGATTGACGGCACTACAAATTTTATAAAGGGCTTTCAGCACAGCGGAATCTCAGTTGGTCTTGCAAAGGACAGAGAGCTCGTTATCGGCGCCGTTCTTGACCCTGACCTTGATAATCTTTTCTATGCCGAAAAGGGAAAGGGCGCGTATCTTAACGGGGAGAGGATTCACGTTTCCGACTGTGATTTGCAGCACAGCCTTGCGCTGTTCGGAACCTGCCCGTATGAGCATGAGCTTGCGCACAGAACGTTTGAGGTAACAGAGCAGGTGTTTTACAAGGCGCTTGAGGTAAGGCGTGGCGGCTCTGCGGCGCTTGATATATGCTACGTTGCAGCGGGCAAGGCGGATTTATATTATGAGTTTATTCTTCGCCCGTGGGACTGGGCAGGCGCAACGCTTATTTTAAATGAAGCGGGCGGCGTTGCTTCTGATTGCGACGGAAACGCCCTCAGCGCGGATGAGATTAAATCCTACTGCTGCGGAAACACGAAAAATATCAAGGAATTTTATGAAATATACAAGTCTTAATTCATATCTCAAAAGCCGCTTCGGCTGTAAGGTTTACAAGCTTGCTCTTGACGGCGGCTTCACCTGCCCTAACAGAGACGGCACGCTCGGAACCCGCGGCTGTATCTTCTGCTCAGAGGGCGGCAGCGGCGATTTTGCCGGAGACAGAGCGCTTTCGGTAACGCAGCAGCTTGAAAGCGCAAAGGCGCTTGTGTCTGACAAGATAAAGGACGGAAAATATATTGCGTATTTTCAGGCGTTCACAAACACCTACGCTCCCGTTTCAGAGCTGAGAGAAAAATATCTTGAAGCCGTTAATTCGCCCGACATCGTTGCGCTTTCTGTTGCAACGAGACCGGATTGCCTCGGCAATGACGTTGCGGCGCTGCTTGATGAAATTAATAAAATCAAGCCCGTTTTCGTTGAGCTCGGCTTGCAGACCATACACGAGAAAACAGCTGAATATATAAGGCGTGGCTACGCCCTTGACGTATACGACAGCGCTGTTGAAAAGCTTCACAAAATCGGCGTGAACGTTGTTACTCACCTTATTATAGGTCTGCCGAATGAAACAAAAGAGGATATGCTCAAAAGCGTTGAATACGTCTGCCGCAAAACAGACGGAATAAAGCTTCAGCTTCTTCATATCCTTGAGGGCACGGACCTTGCCGAAGAATACAAAAAAGGAAAAGTGAAAACACTTTCCCTTGAGGAGTACGTTGATATTATTAAAGACTGTGTTGAGCTAATCCCCGAAAACGTTGTTGTGCACAGGCTGACGGGAGACGGCGCAAAGAGGGATTTGATAGCTCCGCTCTGGTCAGCAGATAAAAAACGTGTTTTAAATGCAATCAATGCCGCATTAAATTAAAATAAGCACCGGGAAAATCCGGTGCTTATTATTATGAAAACTTTGCTGAAATTGATGTGTCGTTAAGGAACGTGTTTGCGTTGTAGAGCCAGAGTATATCCGTAACCGCTTCAACATCTATCGTATCCTGAAGCGTTTCGTTATAGTATCTCGGGTCAACGATTATTATGCTTCTGAAATACGGAAGCAGCATCGGAACAACGCTGTTTGCGTAGGAATCCTTGATAACTAAAAGAACTCTGCTGTTTTTAACGCTTGTGTCAATTTTAATCTGAGAATAGTTTCCGCCGAAGAAAACGTCGTACTTGCTTTTTTCCTCAAGCTTTGAGGAATCGTAAAGCGAGGCGCTCTTTTTATTTTCGTCAACATAGTTTACAGCGTAAACAATTTCAGGCTCAAAAACAGGAATGCTGATTGTATCCCTGGCGCTGAAAATGCCTGAGGATGAGGCGAGCGTTCCTCTGAACTGCGTTGTAACGGGTAGGGTTGAATATTTGTAGCTGTTTGTATTCAGCTTCATTTCCTTCGCTATTTCCTTAAAAGCAATTTCTGCCGCCGCCGCAGTCCAGTGATGGTCCGTTTTATAGTAAAGCCTTTCAGGCTCCTTGTCCGCCTTGAGCGGGGTGCAAAGGTCAACGCAGCTGATTCCCTTAAGCTTTTTGTAAACCTCGTTAATCTGCTCGCTCTGATTTTCAACAGGCGCATTTTT
>CAMOWP010000069.1 GCA_946628455.1 uncultured Clostridia bacterium
TGCGTACTCGCAGCCGAATACCTCGCAGGCTCTTTTGATAGCTATTTCCTCAACTATATCAACGTACTGGCAGCCGCCGTAATAACGCTTGTTCGGAAGACCCTCAGCATATTTATTAGTGAGCACAGAGCCCATTGCCGCCATAACCTGAGGGGAAACAAGGTTTTCTGAAGCGATAAGCTCAATGTTCTCTCTCTGCCTTTTGAGCTCAAGAGCCATTGCGTCTGCAACCTCGCTGTCAGTTTCTCTTACCTTTGCGATTGAATCGTAGTAATCGGAATACATTTTTTCGTCCTCCATATTAATATATATAATAATACTTATATATAATAGCATAAACAAAATACAATTGCAATATTTTATCTTGCAAGAACTGATTAAATGTGATAGAATAATCTGTAATCTTTTAAACGGAAGGATGATACTATGAGCGGACATAATAAATGGAGCACAATTAAGCGCAAAAAAGGTGCAAACGACGCCGCAAGAGCTAAGATATTTACCAAGATAGGAAGAGAGCTTGCCGTTGCAGTTAAAAACGGCGGACCCGACCCGAATAATAACGCGAAGCTCCGCGACGTTATTGCAAAGGCTAAGCAAAATAACGTTCCCAACGATAACATTGAGCGTATGCTCAAGAAGGCTGCAGGCGATACAGACTCGGCTAACTACGAGGAAATCGTTTACGAGGGCTACGGTCCGAGCGGCGTTGCAGTTGTTGTTGAAGCGCTTACAGATAACAGAAACCGTACTGCAGGCGAGGTTCGCCACTATTTTGATAAAGCAGGCGGAAATATGGGTAACCCCGGCTCGGTTACCTTTATGTTCTCAAAGCAGGGAGTAATCATCATTGAAAAAGAGGATGTTGACGAGGACCGGCTTATGGAGGACGCACTCGAAGCAGGAGCTTCAGATTTTCTCACCGACGAAGAGGACATCTTTGAAATCAGAACTGAAACCAACGACCTCGGCGCAGTCCGCGACGAGCTTGAGGGCAAGGGTTATACGATTCTTTCATCCGAAGCTGCTTACATTCCTTCAACCTACACACGCCTTGAAAACGAGGACGATATGAAGAAAATGAGCAGAATGATTGAGATGTTTGAAGAAAACGAGGATGTTCAGAACATCTATCACAACTGGGAAAACGAGGACGAATACGAGGAATAATCCCTGACAAAGATAAAAGCCTGACCGATTATACGGTCAGGCTTTTATTAATTTTTTAAGATATTAATAATAACTGCTTGCAAGGTCTGCAACGTTATAGCCTAAAACTGCGGCAACAATTGCAAGAACAATTGAAATAACAACAACGATTACCGCAAGAACGATTGAAGCAATTATGAAATTCTTTTTGTTCTTATTTGTTTTTGAGCTTACAAGCCAAACTATCCAGCAAATAATATTTACAACGGGAATGGAGTTGAGGATAAACATTCCGATGTACTGACCAACGCTCATAACCTCTTTTGTGGGGTCATACAGCTGCTGGTACTGCTGAGGCTGCTGATACTGCTGAGGCTGCTGATAGCCCTGGAACTGCTGAGCCTGGGGCTGCGGCTGATTCTGAGCATAGGGCGGCTGCTGAGCCTGGTTCGGGTAAGAATTGTTTTCAAAATTCTGGTCCATAATTACTCTCCTTTATTTTGTTCATTATTTGTCCTCTGAAGACGCTCCTCAAATTTTGTGAGGTGCTCGTCAGAATAAGGTGAATCGGGGGCGTTGAGGTCAGCGTCAGCAAGCTTTCCGACCTCTTCCCTGAACTCGTCCTTACTGAGCTCTTCAGTTTGGTACTTTTTCTTCAAATCAAGGTAGATTGAATATCTTCTGTCAGGGTCAGGCTTATCGGCAATTTTTGAAACGAAATCGTCCTCAAAGCTCTGCATTTTTTCAAACGCCTTCTTTTCAGCCGCCTTAACCTTCTGCTCCTCCTTCTTTTCCTTATCGGTGATAGGAACAACAACGGCAGCGCCCTGACTTGTTTTTGTTCTTGTAGTTTTCTCCTCGTAAACGGTTGCAACGTCCAGAACGTCGCCGCTTGCGATAATTTTACCGTGCTCAAGAAGAATTGCCTTGTTACAGATTGCCTTAACCTGTTCAATGCTGTGAGAAACGAAAAGAACGGTTACGCCCTTTGCAAACATCGATTTAACCTTTGCAAGGCTCTTTTTTCTGAACTTTGCGTCGCCTACCGAAAGCACCTCGTCAAGAATGAGGATATCGGGCTCAACGGCAGTTGCGATTGAAAAGCCGAGACGCGAGCGCATACCCGAGGAGTAATTCTTCACAGGCACCTCGATAAAGTGACCGAGCTCGGAAAACTCAATAATCTCATCGAGCTTGCTGTCAATATACTCTCTTGAATAGCCGAGTATAGCGCCGTAAAGATAGATGTTTTCCCTGCCTGAATAGTTAGGGTCAAAGCCTGCGCCGAGCTCAAGCAACGGAGCTATTACGCCTTTTTTGGTTATAGTTCCCTCTGTTGGCTTGTAAACGCCTACTATCGTTTTAAGCAGCGTACTTTTGCCCGCGCCGTTAAGGCCTAAGATGGCAAGACGGTCACCCTTGTAAATTTCAAAATTAACATCGTTAAGAGCAATGAAATTGTTGTATTCGAGCTTACCCTTAATGAGCCTTATAAAATATTCCTTGAGGTTATCCACCTTTTCCTTGTTGAGAGTAAAGCGCATTGTCACGTGTTCAACCTTAACAACGGGCTCCTGCTCCTCCTCAAAGGCTGTTAACTCCACTTCATTGTTTATATTGCTGATTTCTTCCATTTTATTTTCCTCTATTTTTTACTGTCCCTGCTCATTTTCCAGACTGCCGCAGTCAGTATAAAACCTGCAAAGAACATAGATATTGCCGCAATTAACACAACGGCTTCGCACCTGCCGACATAGCTCATAAACGCGTCGGCAATATATGCGGGATAAAGCACAAGGCTTTTAACTGTTTTAACTATTTCAACCCCGCCTATAAGCGTAAGATTAATCATTGCGCCTGCAAACATTGAATAAACGATGTATCTGAGCGACCTGTAGCGCTTTTCGCCGATTGAAATTATTATCAGAACAAGCACAACCGACAGCAGCGCTGAAACAATTATTCCGACAAGCCCTGCGATTTTTCCGATGTTTACAACCGTTTCAAGCATATCGATATGCGCAACCTCTATCCTTTCAAGAATATAAGTGCGTACATATTCCGAAAGCTTCTGCGCGCCCTTTTTCTGCTTTGAATCGGTCTTAAGACCCTCTTTTTCAATTCTCGCATTTATAGCGTCAGCCATATTGCCTTTAAGCTCCTTTGCGAGGTCCTCATAGGTTGATTTTGTAAATTCCTGTGAGGCGCCGAGAGAGCCTGCAAAATATGCTTCAACTATATCGTAAAGCGCGGAGTAGCTGACTGTTTCATCAAGAGTGTCCTCAGGGAGCATACTGCCTCTGCAGACATCGTGCGCATAATCCACAACGTCGTTTCTGAGCGCCGTAACATACTGCTCGTTTGCAAAGATGTTTACAAGGCTCTGAGGCGTTACAAAGTAAAACCTGATACAGCAGAAAAGGCTCAGAAGCGATACTGTAAGCGAGAGCGCAAACGCAAGAAAGCTTCTTCCGAAGCGGATTCCCTTGCTTTCGGCTGAGGAGTGACGGTGAGTTGAGTTACTGCTCATTCCTGCACCTCCTCAAGCTGCGGCCCCGATTCAATATCGGCAAGCACATAGAGCTTTTCCTCGTTAAGATTTGAATACACCGTATCGTCGGCAGCGCACACAAGCAGGAGGCTCTGAGGCATCGTATCCTCGGGCGGCTGCTCGCTGACCTGAACTGCGCTGACAGAATAAACAAAGCTTCCCCAGCTTGTGTCAAGGGTCAGAGTATCGCCTACCTTAAGGTTTTTAACCGCCTTGAAGGCGTTGGCTCTTTCGCCGTACATTTCGCAAACGCCTCTGTCACCCGGGAGAACGTCGGTGGTCATTCCCGCTCCCCTCTTAAGTGATATTCTGTTTTTTCCGTAGTAAACGTTGCAGGAAAAGCCTGCGCCGTTGCAGCTGAGCTCGCCTACCTTATCGCCCGCTGAAAGCCCGGGGCGCTTAACCGTTCCGCTTTTAACGTCGCTTTTAACATAAGCACTGTCGTTAAGCTGAATATCGGAGATTGAAAACGCAAAGCTCGGCTGAGCCTTGTGAACAAGATTAACCGAATAATTAAGCAGAATAAGCGCCAGCGGAATAACGATAACAAGCGATATGAGAAGATAAGTCAGCGGCTTTGTTATATACGGAAGCACAGCGCGGTGCTTTTTTCTTTTTTTCTTTTTTTCACTCATAATTCCAATAGATATAAGTTATTTATCAAGTGGTTTCATTGTCGGGAAGAGGAGGACGTCTCTGATTGAATAGCTGTCCGTAAGGAGCATAACGAGTCTGTCAATTCCGATGCCGAGGCCGCCCGTAGGAGGCATACCGTATTCAAGCGCGGTAACAAAATCGTTATCAATCATATTTGCTTCATCGTCGCCTGCTTCTCTGAGCTTCATCTGAGCCTCAAAGCGTCCCATCTGGTCAATCGGGTCGTTAAGCTCGGAATAAGCGTTGCCGTATTCGCTGCCCATAATAAACAGCTCAAAGCGTTCTGTGAGAACAGGGCAATCGGGCTTTCTCTTTGTAAGCGGAGAAACCTCAACGGGATAGTCCATAATAAAGGTCGGCTGAGTGAGATTACTCTCAACGAATTCCTCGAAGAAGGAGTTGAGAATATCGCCCCAGGTTGCCTTTCCGTTTTCTATTTCAATGTCCTTTTCCTTTGCAATGGCGATAGCTTTTTCGTTATCGCTCATAAATTCAGCAAAGTCAATTCCCGTATATTCCTTAACTGCGTCAACCATAGTAAGGCGCCTGAACGGGCTTTCAAGGTCAACCTCGGTTCCGTTGAAGGTTATGTGAAGATTACCGTCGCATACCTCGTTAGCTGCGTTTCTGATAAGCGCTTCCGAAATATCCATCATTCCGTGATAATCTGTATATGCCTGATAGAGCTCTATGCAGGTAAACTCAGGGTTGTGCTTAACGTCCATACCCTCGTTTCTGAAATTACGTCCGATTTCGTAAACTCTCTCCATACCGCCTACTATGAGCCTCTTGAGATAAAGCTCGGTTGCGATACGGAGATACATATCCATATCAAGCGTGTTATGGTGCGTTATGAACGGACGGGCGGAGGCTCCGCCGGGGATGAGGTTAAGGATAGGAGTTTCAACCTCGATAAAGCCGAGGTTATCAAGATAACGCCTGATTGAGGTAATAATCTTAGAGCGCTTGATGAAGGTATCCTTAACATCGGGATTCATAATCATATCAAGATAACGCTTGCGGTATCTTGTGTCAGTATCCGTAAGGCCGTGGAATTTTTCGGGAAGCGGAAGAAGAGACTTTGAAAGCAGCCTGAGCTCCTGAGCGTGAACCGAAATTTCGCCCGTTCTCGTTTTGAAAACGAAGCCCTTGATTTCAACTATATCGCCGATATCCCAGGTTTTGAACTCCTTGAAAACATCCTCGCCAACGTCGTTCATACGAACGTAAGCCTGGATTCTTCCGTTTCTGTCCTGCACGTCGATGAAATTAGCCTTGCCCATATCGCGCCAGGTCATAATTCTTCCTGCGATTATAACCTCTTTGTTTTCAAGCTCATCAAAGTTTGCCTTGATTTCGTCGCTGTGATGAGTCTGCTCGGCAAGAGTAATCTCAAACGGGTCGCGGCCGTCGTCCTGAAGCGCTTTAAGCTTGTCTATTCTTATCTGCTTCTGCTCGTTTTCCGAGAGAACAACCTCTGCCATTTTCATCTGAGCCGCGTTTGCGTTGTTGCCGATTTTGGTTATGATATCGAGAACTGCCTCTTCGCTGTCAGCGCTGCCCGAAAGAGCAACTGCGCCTGTCTGAAGGAAGAGAGTGTACTTAACCTTGTCTCCGTCTGCCTCAACGAGGTATTTCGGATTAGTCTTTTCCTCGTCGCCCTGAATAGCGTTCTGAACCTTCATCCTGCTGTTCTTCTTAACAGCCTTAACGCCTCTTTTGCAAGCGTCCTCCTTATCAAAAACAGGAGAGGTGCCTACTGCCGCATCGTCTATAAAAAGGGTGAAATCAAAGGAGTTATCTCCCCTCTTGGTTATTTCAAATCTACCTGCCATTAGTTTACCTCTTAATTATCCATCTGTCCCTTAGTTATCTTTTTAATCTGGAATTCAATGTTTCCTACGGGCGCTTCAACAACAACGGTATCGCCCTTCTTTGCGCCCATAAGAGCCTTGCCTACGGGGCTTTCGTCGGAAATTCTTCCCTCTGCAGGGTTTGACTGGTTGTAGCCGACGATTTTATAAGTGAGCTTAGCCTTGTCGTTTTTGCGGACAACCTGAACGGTGTCGCCCATGGAAACAGAATCATCGTCAAGAGACTCAACAATTTCAGAGTGCTCAAGCTGATATTCAAGCTCGCCGATACGCGCCTCGATTTTAGCCTGCTCCGATTTAGCCTCATCATATTCGCTGTTCTCGCTGAGGTCGCCGTATGAACGCGCAACCTTAAGCTTTTCAGCTATATCGTCACGGCCTACGCTCTTAAGATGTTCAAGCTCAGCCTCAAGCTCTGCCTTGCCGGCAGCCGTCATTTTAAATACCTTTGTTGCCATATCAAAAACTCCTTTAAGATTTTTTTGCAAAATTTAACTAATTAATTATATATTATATATTATAAGATGTCAATAAAAATCTTTCTGCTGAAAATATTTGTAAAATTTATGAAAATTAAATTCCGTTTAATGTTCGTTTAATATTCGCGATATATTATTCACTCAACGGAGGGAGTTGTTCCCCGCTTCTCCCTTCAAAATATTTTTTTCATTTTTCATACTCTCCTTAAAAAGGCTCAACCCGCACGGTTAAAACCGAGCGGGTTGGGGCTTTTTTATTCTTCTTTTTCAGGATTTGCGGCGTTGAGCGCAGAATTCTCGCTTCTGCGCAGCGCTATATTCTGAGTAGGAGTAAAGAGATAATAACAGCCGTACCACGAATCCGAGCGAAGAACATCAAAGGATGTGTAAACCTCGTTGTTTTCGCTGTTATAGTGAATATCCTTTCTGACTCCCTCGCCGTATTTTCCCTCTCTTACATTGGGGTCAAAGATGATAACGTTGCCATCCTCCTTAACGCCCATAACGGCAACAAAGTGGCCGCCCGTAAACGAGAAGAGCGGGATTTTACCGACGTTTGCAACGGCAAAGTAGCCCTTTTCAAGGTGCTCCTTAAGCTTGGCGTTATCGTCCGTAATCTCGCAGGTTATGCCGTAATTTTCTTCAAGCAGCTGCGCCGTGCGCTTCATATCCGAGCCCGAGGAAATCCTGCAGCCGTAATCAAGCATCTTCTGCGCCATTTCCTCAAGAGTTACCTCATAGGTTGTTGAGTTCTGAACAATCATAAGCGCCGAGCATACTCCGCAGCCGCTTGAGGAGATTGTTCCGTCAGGGTGTGCCTTGTGCGGATACGGTATGCTGCTGCCTCTCTGCGGTGTGAAAAGCAGAGGAGCGAGCGTTGCAACGCCGTTTTCATCAGACGTGTAAACAACGTTTTCAAAGATAGCCTCGCGCTGTTTGCAGAGCTTGCCCTCGTTATCGAAAAGATACTTTATTTCATCAATTTCAAACACGCCTCTTACGGCAATTCCGCTGTTGATATAGTATCTGTCCTCGCCGATATTCTTCCAGCCTGAATATGAGGAAAGCTCGCCGTTTTCAAAGTATCTCAGCTTGCCCTTGTATTCGGCAACTCCGCTTGAAAGCACGCCGTTTCTGATATAATGCGGCATTCCGTTATAGAGCTTGACGCCCTGCGCGGCTTCATCAAATTCGCCGTCGGTATACCACCTTCCGTCATGCAGGCCGTCGGCGGTGATTCCGTTTTTGAAATTATAATATTCGTCGTCAACCTTAACCCTGCCGTTAACTGTTACGTCAACAAGGCCATCCTTGAAAAATGCGCCGTCGAAAATGCCGTTTGCAAGGTAGCCGTCCGAAAGGTAATAACGTATGTTGTCAATTACGGTGTAGCCTGTTACGTTGCTCTTTAAGCCGTCTATATAGTAAACGCCGTCGAAAACGCCGGTGTAAAAATACCCTGCCATAAAGCAGTGATTAACGCCGTTTACACCGTGAAGCCCGCTGAAATCCTTATCCGCGAGCCCGTTTTTATAATAGCAGCCGTCGTAGTAGCCGTTAAAGAGCTTACCCTTTTCGACATAGTAGGTGTGCTTTTTGAAAACCTTATAGCCTGTATAGTTAAGGTCAACTCTTCCCCGCTCATAAAACAGGCCCGACATCGGCCCCGTAAAAAGATTGAAGCGGTCTGTAAACGCGGGAGTTTCCTCGGCGGAATCAGGGTTATCAATTACGCCCTGAACGAAATCGTACTGCTTTCCGTTAACGCTGTAATTGCCGTTAAGATAAGCGCACCACACGCCGTTTTTATAGTAACGGTTACCGTAAATGCCCGTATAGGATTTACCCTGGCGGAGATAGTATTCAAGCCCGCCGATTTTCATAATTGCGTTGAGGTCGGTCTCTCTTTCGCCGTTTTGATAATAGACCTCGTTATAAAGCCCGCTGACGGCGTTTCCGTCCATAACGAGCTTGCCCGACTCATTGACCTCAACCTTTCCCTCAGCATTGTCATATGCAAAGGCGCAGTAAGGGAACGCCATACAAAGAGCAAGCGCCAAGGCTATAATTTTCAACGGCTTTTTCATTCCCTCACCACCTTAAAATTCTATATAATATTATTATATCTCAAAGAAAAATATTTTCAATAGTTTTACTAAAATAATTAAATAATATTGAGTTAGACACAGTAAGACACATAAATATAATGAAATACAGAAAAAAATTTCCGGAAAAATAATATAATTATGTGTCTTAGTGCGTCACAAAATTATAAAAGGCAGGTATTTCACCCGCCTTAAAGCTTTATATTCGTTAATCCTGAGGGATAAACGCGTTGTGAATTGCAACAACGGCTCTGTCCGCGTCCTCAGCGTCGATAATAACCGAAATCTTAATCTCAGAGGTGGAAATCATTTTAATGTTGATTCCTCTGTCATAAAGCGCTTCAAACATCTTTGTTGC
>CAMOWP010000070.1 GCA_946628455.1 uncultured Clostridia bacterium
TTGTTAAGAAGGCTGTTAAAGATCTTCTTGACGATTGCGGTCCTTCAACCGGTTTGTTTCACCCTTATGAGTATAAACTTGCTAAGAAAATCAGCGAGTGCGTACCTTCTGTAGAAATGTTCCGTATGCTCGGTTCAGGTACAGAGGCTTGTATGTGCGCAGTTCGTGTAGCACGTCTTGCAACAGGTCACAAGAACATCATCAAGATGGGCGGCGCTTATCACGGCTGGTCAGACCAGCTTGCATGGGGTATGCGTGTTCCCGGCACACTTAACACTCAGTCTCACGGTGTTCCGCTTTTCGTATTCAAGCACACTCAGGAGTTCTTCCCGAACGACCTCAAGTCTCTTGAATTTAAGCTCAAGCTCAACAAGTTCCGCGGCGGCACAGCTGCTGTATTCATTGAGCCTATCGGCCCTGAATCAGCAACACGTCCCGTTGATAAGGATTTCCCGAAGGGCGTTCAGGCTCTTTGCCGCAAGTACGGCGCTCTCCTCGTTTGCGACGAGGTTGTATCAGGCTTCCGTATCGGCATTTCAGGCGCTCAGGGTTACTACGGAATTGACCCTGACATCACAATCTTCGGCAAGATTATCGCAGGCGGCTATCCGGGCGCAGGCGGAATCGGCGGACACAGAGAGGTTATGAAATACCTCGGCGCAGGCCTTGACAAGGCTGAAGGCAAGAAGATTCACAAGGCAATGTGCGGCGGCACAATGGCAGCTACTCCTATCTCATGCGTTGCAGGCTACACAGTAATCTGCGAAATCGAAAAGAGAAACGCTTGCCAGGTAGCAGGCAGAATGGCTGACAGACTCGTTAAGGGCATTAACGAATCAATCAGAAAGTATGACCTTCCGTTCGTATGCTACAACATCGGCTCTGTTTGCCACCTTCACACTGTTGCTACAATGCAGTTCAGAATTAACTGGAAGAAAATCTGGGAGGTTCCGAACGTGCTCAAGCAGACAGGCATCCGCCAGACCGAGATGCAGTATATGGGCGCAGCTTATATGGCAGAAGGCCTTGTAACTCTTGCAGGCTCAAGACTTTACACATCAAGCGCTTACACAGAAGAGGATATCGACGAATGCATCCGTCGTTTCGACAAGGTTCTTTCTAAGTGTGAAAAAATCGACTATTAATTATTAATGCTACGGGGCGGGTTCACTCGCCCCTTTTGCAAATACAAGGAGAAAATTTATGGCTTACGAAATTAATGAAGCTAAGGAATTAGTAGTAAAAGCAGGTAAAGAGCTCATTGAAAAGGGTCTTATCGCGCGCACCTGGGGCAACGTTTCAGCCCGCATTTCAGACACTCAGTTCGTTATCACTCCTTCAGGCAGAGCTTACGAGGATTTAACCCCTGAGGAAATAGTTGTTGTTGACATCGCTGACTGCGCCTGGGACGGCGACATCAAGCCCTCATCCGAAAAGGGCGTTCACGCTGCTGCTTACCGTCATCATCCCACAGTTGACTTCGTTATTCACACACATCAGAAGGCGGCTACAATCGTTTCCATCACAGGAATGGAAATCAGAAACGTTTACGACGAATTCAGGGGCGTTCTCGGAGACACTGTTCCCTGCGCTGCATACGCTATGTCAACCACTGACTCCCTTCGCAAGAAGGTTGAGCGCTGCATCGAAATGAATCCCGCTGCACGCGCAATTATGATGATGCACCACGGCACAATCTGCATGGGAGACAATTACGACCACGCTTTCGCACTTGCTGAAAATCTTGAAAAGTGCTGCGAAAAGGTTATCAAGGATAACTATCTTCGCCACTCCTGGGACGAGACCTACAGCGACGAGGCAAAGCGCGCATATTTCCTTAAGAAAAACGGTGCAGACGCTATGCCTGACTGCATTCCCGACCTCGGCTCATCAGTAAGAAACGGCGACATTTTCACCCTCACTGTCGGTGATAAGAAGGTTGACGTTGACGTTAAAACGGGCGTTGGAATCAACGGTATCGCTCCGAAAATTGAAAAGCTTCACAGAGCTATTTACAACACTGAGGACTGCACGATGATAAGACAGCTCACAGACGCTGACGCAGTTGCAGTTTCGCTCACAGGAAACGGAATCACCCCAATGATTGACGACTTTGCTCAGATAGTAGGCGTTGACGTTAAGAACGTTCCGTGGATTGACGGCGACACAGACGCTTGCGCTAAGGATGCAGGCGAGGCAATCGACGGCAGAAACGCTCTTCTTATTCAGGGCGCAGGCGCTCTCATTACAGGCAACACAGAGGGCGATATGCAGGCGCTTGAAATCATTATGGATAAGCAGTGCCAGGCTATTATCGACGTTGACATCTTCAACAGAGCTCACTATGTTCCGAAGCTTGAATGCTTCCTTATGAGAACAGTTTATCTTGCAAAATATTCAAAGAAGATTGACGAAAAATAATAAAAACCTCAAAATGTTAACAGGCGTTGCTTGAAGCAACGCTTGTTTTGTTATAACATTTGCCTGAAAGGAGGTTTTGTTATGTTTAACGATAACCTGAAAGCAATAAGAAAAGAAAAAGGCTACACACAGGAAAGCCTCGCGATTGAGCTTAATGTTGTACGCCAGACAGTTTCAAAATGGGAAAAGGGGCTTTCGGTTCCCGACGCGGAGATGCTGCAAAAAATAGCCGAGGTGCTCGACGTCAGCGTTGTGCGCCTGCTCGGAGCAGAGCTTCCGAAGGAAGAAGCCGAGCGAAACGAGCTTGCCGAGCAGCTTGCAAAAATCAACGAGCAGCTTGCAATTAAGAACAGGCGTGCGCGCAGGATATGGAAAGGCGTACTGGCTGTTTTTGTAAGCGCTGTAATTGTTCTGGCAATTTTTATAACACTCGGGCGCATCAACCGCATCGAAACGAGAGAGCCCGCAGGAAAGGCTTCTTACGTCTGCACGCTGGACGGCAAGGAATACGGTTATGAATTTGAGTATAATAAAAACTATCAGATTCTTTCCGCAGGCGGCGACGCGTGGATTTCCGACCACGTTGACGTAAACGATTATGACGACGCAAATCAGGCGGTTGCTCATCTTAAGGATTATTTTGAAGAGCGCGGAGGAACCGTAACGCAGACAAGCCGGGAAGGCCTGCAGCTTTCCGAATAAAAAATGCCCCGACTCAAAAGAGTCGGGGTTATTTTATTTACACTGCTCTTCAAAATCAGCAACGAGCGCGTCCTGAATTGCTCTCAGCATTTCGGGCGCTTTGCCGCCGACGGGTTTTTTGTCAACGGATTTAACGGGAATGCAAAACGAGCCCGTTGAGTGAACTATAACCTCGTCAGCGTTCATAAGCTCGTCAAGGGTGTATTCCCTCTCCTGAGTTTTATAGCCGAGCTTTTCGGCGAACGCGAGCAGCCTGATTCTGGCAGTACCCGGAAGCACCTTATCGTCAAGCGGATGAGTTATCACCGCACCGTCCTTAAAAATGGAAACGTTAGAATGAGCACACTCGGTTACTATTCCGTCGCGCACAAAGATTGACTCCTTGCAGCCGCTTCTGTTTGCCTTTGTAGCTGCGAGGCAGGACGGAATGAGGTTGAGCGTTTTTATATTGCAATAGTAAAAGCGCTTATCGGGATACGTTATAACGTCAATCGGCTTATAGGTATCCTGAACGTGCTCGGGGGTCAGCATAATGCAGAGATTGCCCTTTACGCCTTCTTCGTAGACGTGCTCCCTTATTCCGCTGCCGCGCGACACCTGCATATAGATAAACTGCTCGGGAGAATCGACCTTAAGCACAAGCTCGCCGAGAAGCGCCTCAAGCTCTGCTCTTTCAAGAGGAATATTGATATCAAGCAGCCTTGCGCTGTTGTAGAATCTGTTGAGGTGCGCGTCAAGGTCAAAAATTTTATGGTTGTGGGCATACGTTGCGTCGTACACGCCGTCGCCGAAATAGAACGCTCTGTCGGTTATCGGGGCGTTCATTTCTTCAATTTCAGAGATTTTACCGTTATAGTAAGCTAAATTTTTCATAATATCACCAAGACTATTATATAATAAAAATCAGGCAACCGCAACCGATTGCCTGAAAAATGTTTAATAAATTGTTCCCGTTGTGCTGTCAAACGCAAGGATATGCGGCTCGCCGTTCTGAACGTAGTCGATATATACCCTGTTATTGTTTTCAACAACATTTGTAACCTGGCAGTCATCATCGCTGAGAACATCCTTGAAAACCTCAAGCTGCTCCTCATTATACTGCGAGATATCGTCGCTCATAAACAGAACGCCGCCGAAAAGCTTAATGAATTTTGCAAGCGCCTTCTGCTGCTCAAATGTGAACTCAATGTTATCCCTTCTGAGAAGGAAAACGTCAGGGTCGCACAGGAAGGCTCTTCCGTTGAGACAGCGGCGGTAAATGCTGTTATGAACTGCGTTGGGAGTTGAAACATCCTCGCGGTGCATATTCTTCCTGAGAATTTTATGAGGCCACCAGAGCGCCATATCGGGTCCGATTCTCATATACTCAACCTTGCCGAAGCACGGCATCTGCTGAACGCCGCAGCCGAGGATTTCCTTATCGCCTACGCATTCCCTGAGAAGGTCGATTGAATCATACGCAATCTCGCCCCTTGTTTTGCCGTGGATAGGAAGAACGGAGGCGGCATAGAGGAAATCGAGCTTAACCATATCAAAGCCCCACACGTCGAGCACCTCACGGAACACCTTTTTGATATAATCCCTCGCCTCTTCGTTATAAATATCAAGCGCATAGAAGCCGCCCCAGTTGTGGCCTACGGGAACGGGCTTTCCCTTTTCGTCCTTAATAAGCCAGTCGGGGTGAGCCTGAGCGAGAAGCGAGCCCTTCTGCGCGCCGAACGGAGCAAGCCAGAGCCCTGCCTTAAAGCCCTGCTCGTGAATCGCGTCCGCAATAGGCTTCATACCGTTGGGAAACTTGCTTTTATCTACAATCAGCCAGTCCCCTACCATTGTTTCATAGCCGTCGTCAACCTGATATGTATTAACGTATTCCTTCTGGGTTGAGAGTGATTTCAAATCGCGCAGGATGATTTCCTCGCTGATATCCTGATAATAGTTATACCACGAGGTATAGCCCTTGATTTTATTGTTCGTAAGCGGCTTGACGCCCATTTCCTTAAAGTATTCGTCAAACACCTCGTCGTATTCGCCGCCGGTTATAAACAGATTGAGTATCTCATAAGGCTCCCTGATTACGATGCCGTCAAGGTCCTTTGAAAAGCGCATAGTGTCTGCGTGCATATCGGCATAGATAAGGGTGTAACCGGTTCTGTCGGTAAGAGAGCCGAAAAGGTCAATCGCGCTTCCGTTTCTCACATAAGCGAAGCCGTGCGAATGGAACTGACCCTTTTTGTAATCAGAGTGAATGAAGGTATAATCTCCCACATATTTCATTCCGTACATCTTGCCGAACGGGCTCTTGCCTATGCGGTTAAGGTCGGATACGGTTTCATCGCGGGTAAATTCCTTTGTGTCAGTCCACGACTGAAAGCCGTTTGCAAAAAACTTTGAATCATCGTTGAACTTATAATCAAGCTGAACGTAGAATTCCAGAATCTGAACGGGGCGCTTAGGCTCTAAAATGAGCTTGAGAGTGTTTATGCGCTCCTCCATATAAAACGAAATATCATCGTTCGGCTTGTTGGTAATCTTAGGCGTTCTTCCGTCAAGCGTGTACTTGAAATAATACTTGTAATCCATAGGCTCACCCCGAATAATAAATGCTACGTATATAATAAAATAGAGTTGCCGAAAAAGCAACCCTATTATAACCGCTATTTAAAATTTTTCAAGAGAATTTGCCAAAAAACTTTTTGTTTTTTCGCTCTTTGGATTATCAAACACCTCAGAAGGCGTGCCCGCCTCCTCAACGACGCCGTCAGCCATAAAGATTATTTTATCAGAAACGTTCTTTGCAAACTCCATTTCGTGGGTAACGACTATCATTGTGCTTCCCGTATCCTTAAGGCTTTTTATAACCTTGAGCACCTCGCCCGTAAGCTCGGGGTCAAGCGCTGAGGTAGGCTCGTCAAAGCAGAGAATATCGGGCTCCATCATAAGCGCCCTTGCAATGGCAACTCGCTGCTGCTGACCGCCTGAAAGCTGGCAGGGGTAGAAATCAGCCTTGTCGGTAAGGTTGATTCTTTCAAGCAGAGCCATCGCCTTTTTGTCAAGTTCCTCCTTGCTTCCCATTTTATCAAGCGACGGCGCGAGCGTTAAGTTCTGCATAACGGAATACTGCGGAAAAAGGTTGAAGGACTGAAAAACAAGCCCGAAATGAAGGCGCTTTGTTCTGAGCTCGGATTCCTTGAGCTTCTTATCCGTTTCGCCGTTATAGATTGTTTCGCCGTTAACGGTTATTGTTCCCTTCTCGGCAAATTCAAGAAAATTAATGCAGCGAAGGAGAGTTGTTTTACCAGAGCCCGAGGAGCCGATGATTGAAAGCACCTCGCCCTTTTCAAGCTC
Source organism: uncultured Clostridia bacterium (assembly GCA_946628455.1). GTDB lineage: Bacteria > Bacillota > Clostridia > Oscillospirales > Acutalibacteraceae > Eubacterium_R. The sequence goes on from CAMOWP010000070.1 coordinate 6,469, forward strand.
AAAATCAATGCCCTTTAAAACCTCATGCTCGCCGAAACTTTTATGTATATTTTTTATTTCTAAAACAGCCATAGCTTAGCTCCTGTAATAATCAAGTTTCTTTTCTATTCTTCCGAAAATTATAGTCAGCGCGCCGTTGAATATGAGGAAGAAGATTCCCGTATAAAACAGCGGCCAGATAAGACCCCTTGCCGTAAAGCGGTCAGCCATCATTATGATTTCGGAAACCGCAATAACTCTTGCAAGCGAGGTATCCTTAACAAGCGTTATTATTTCGTTACTCATCGGCGGAACGATTTTCTTTACAACCTGCATAAGCGTTACCTTAAAGAAAATCTGTGATTTGGTAAGCCCGAGCACGAGACCAGCCTCGTGCTGGCCTACGGGAATGCTTTCTATTCCGCCTCTGTAAATTTCGGAAAAATACGCCGAATAGTTTATTACAAATGCAACAAGAGCCGCCATAAAGCGCGTTTTCATCGGGGAGTTGAAAACAATACCCGGAACATAGAAAACGACGAAAAGCTGAAGCATAAGAGGTGTTCCTCTTATAATCCAGACAAACGTTTTTGACAGCCACTTGAGCGGCAGAAATTTTGACATTGAGCAAAAGCTGATGATAAGACCAAGCGGAAGAGAGAACACAAGAGTCAGCCCGAAAAGCCTGACGTTCTCCCAAAAGCCTTTTAACAACTCGTTGGTTATAGTTGAAAAATCCATTTTATTCTCCTGCGAAAATATAGCAGGCAGAATTGCTTCTGCCTGCCGATATTAATTTATGCTTTAATTATGCAAGCTGCTCGCCGAGGTTATATTTATCAGCGATTTTCTTAAGAGTTCCGTCAGCCTTAAGCTCAGCTATAGCCTTGTTAACCTCTGCTGTAACATCGCTGCCCTTGCGGAATGCGATGCCGTACTGCTCGTCAGCAAATGACTTTTCAACGATTGCAAGGTCTGCATAGTCAGAGCCCTCGCCGAGAGAGCCGATGCCTGTTACATAGTCAATAACAGCTGCGTCTGCCGTTCCTGCCTTAACCTCCATAAGAGCGGTTTTCATATCCTGAACAGCAACGTAATTTGCCTTGCCGAAGAAATCTGCATATTCCTCAGACTGAGCAATTTCCTCACCGTATGACTCTTTTTCAGCTACAACAGTCTTGCCGTCAAGAGCGCCTGCTTTAGCAAATGCCTCAGCATTTTCCTTCTTGCAGATGATAACCTGCTTGTTGTTCATATAAGCGTCTGAAATAGACATTGCTGCCTGCCTGTCCTCAGTGATTGTGAGGCCGTTCCAGATGCAGTCGATATTCTTTGCCGAAAGCTCTGTTTCCTTAGCGTCCCATGAGATTTCCTGGAACTTAGGCTCAACGCCGAGCTTCTCGCATACAGCCTTGCCGAATTCAACCTCAAAGCCTGTGAGCTCGTTGTTTTCATCGTAGTAATCCATCGGCTCAAAAATAGTAATGCCGATTACAAGATTGCCCTTATCCTTGATATAGGCAAGGTCTGATTCAGCTGCAGCGCTTTCAGCGGGCTTAGCCGCCTTCTTGACAGGGTTAGCGTCAGGAACGGCAGTAAAGTAAGCTGTTACAATTATTGCAAGAAGAGCGATTATACCAATAATTATAAAGGCTATCTTCTTGCCGCCTGATTTCTTTTCAACATTTTTTTCACTCATTGTTTAATCTCCTTTCAAATTAAAAAGATTTTTAATATCTACTTGCTTATTGCGAATTCATTATACTTTATTTCTTTACCAAAGTAAAGTGTTAATTTGTTAAAACACTCTTTTTTGTCAGTTTTATACAAATAATGCTAACGAAAAAAGCGCTTAGTATATTAATAGTTGAATAATTATTTATTTTTTGAATAAATAAAATTACTTATTGACAATGGCTTTTAATAGTGATATGTTATATTCATACAAAATTTATGTATAAAAATTAATCAAGGAGAAAGACAAATGAAAAATTTCAGGAAAATTATTGCTGTACTTTCAGTAATCGCTATCGCTGCTGCAATCTTCGCAGCTTGCTCAAAGGGCGCAGGCACAGGCGAAACAACAACAGGCGCTGAAGCTGCAAAGGAAACTCTCGTTATGGCTACAAACGCTGAGTTCCCGCCTTATGAATACCACGAGGGCGACGCTATCGTTGGTATCGACGCTGAAATAGCTAAGGCTATCGCTGACAAGCTCGGTATGGAGCTCAAGATTGAGGACGTTGCTTTTGATTCAATCATCCCCGGCGTTCAGGCAGGCAAATACGATATGGGTATGGCAGGCATGACAGTAACCGACGAAAGACTCAAGAGCGTTAATTTCTCAGATTCATACGCTAAGGGCGTTCAGGTTGTCATCGTTAAGGAAGATTCAGACATCAAGACTGTTGACGACGTTAAGGGCAAGAAGATAGGCGTTCAGACCTCCACAACAGGCGACATTTACGCTTCAGACGATTACGGCGAAGAGAACGTTACAAAGTTTGACAACGGCGCTG
>CAMOWP010000071.1 GCA_946628455.1 uncultured Clostridia bacterium
TTCGGACGAAGGCAGATATCATTGATAGCGTTCTTCTCATGAGTTTCGGGGTCGGTAACTACGGCTGCAACCGTTGTTTCTGAGCCTGTACCCGCAGTTGTGGGAACAGCGAAGAACGGCGGTAACTTCTTCATTACCTTAAGATAGCCGCGCATTGCACGTACCTGCTGTCTCGGCTTAACAACTCTTGCAGCTGCAGCCTTAGCACAGTCCATCGGAGAACCGCCGCCGAAAGCGATAATTCCCTGACAGCCGTTTTGAACATAGAGGTCTTTACACTCTTCAATATTCGGAATTGTGGGGTTAGGCTGTACGCCGTCATATACAACGTAGTCTATGCCAACCTCTTTAAGCTTCTCAAACATCGGGTCAAGAAGGTGAAGTCCCATAAGGCCCTTATCGGTTACAACAAGGATTTTGGTAAGTCCCTTACCCTTGATAAACTCGGGAAGTCTTAATACGGAATCTACGCCCTCAAGAAGCTGAGGCTCGGACCAGTCCATAAAGCACATGGCAATCTTAAAAACTCTCTGATAAAGTCTGTACCAGCATTTTTTAAGCGTCCAAAGCATAACTTTACTCCTTTCATAATAATTCATATTTATTGTATTACAAATTGACTTATTTTGCAATAGCTAAATTGAAAACAAATATTCTTTTAAAAAACGGTATATCGCACAAATTGTATACATAAAGTTAAAAGGGGCTATATCTCGTGTGTTGACAAATTCGAACAAATGGTTTATAATTAAATAAACAAATGTTCGATTGCTGATTGTCATACGGACGAGCCTTGCTCATCCGCGGGAGGGCGCGGGGACCCTCCCCTACAATTCAGTTTTCGATTACCTATTATTTAAAACGGATTGAGATTTATGGAAAGAACGATACTGCACGTTGACTGCAACAAGTTTTACGCCTCGGTTGAATGCCTTTACAGACCCGAAATAAGAGACAAGCCCGTTGCTGTTGGCGGAAGCACGGAGAGCAGGCACGGAATAATTTTAACAAAAAACGAGATAGCCTCAAAATACGGCTTAACAGTTGGCGAGCCGCTTTGGAAGGCGCGGCAGAAATGCCCCGACCTTATAATCGTTCCGCCTAACTATCCCCTTTACCTTCGCTTTTCAAAGCTTTGCAGAAAGGTTTACGAGGATTACAGCGAATTCATTGAGCCGTTCGGGCTTGACGAATGCTGGCTTGACGTTACGGGAAATCAGCAAAGCGGCGAAGAGATTGCCCAGGAGATAAGGCAGAGGATAAAAACCGAGCTCGGAATAACGGTAAGCGTCGGGGTGAGCTTCAACAAGATTTTCGCGAAGCTCGGCTCGGATTACAAAAAGCCCGACGCGGTAACGGTTATAAATAAAGATAATTTTAAGGATATCGCGTGGGTGCTTCCCGCCTCTGATTTGCTTTTCGTGGGGCGCTCAACGACTAAAAAGCTCGGCTATTACGGAATTAAAACGATAGGCGACCTTGCAAACGCTGACCGCGATATGCTCAAAAGCATTTTCGGAAAGAACGGCGAAACGCTCTGGCTTTTTGCAAACGGGCTCGATTCCTCGCGGGTTCGCCGCAAGGACGAGACGGAGGACATAAAGAGCGTTGGTAATTCTACCACAACGCCGAGGGATTTAGTTGACGACAGAGACGTTCAGACCGTTTTCAGAGTTCTCTGCGAGAGCGTTGCAACAAGGCTCAGGGAGCAGGGCTTAAAGGGCAGCTGCATTTCAATTTCCGTTCGAGATACGGAGCTTAACAGCTTCACGCGGCAGAGAAAAATAAAAAGCGCAACGAACGTCAGCACCGAGATACTTGACATTGCCATGCAGCTTTTCAGGGAGAATTACAACTGGGAGCGGCACATACGCTCGCTCGGCGTTTCCGTAGGCGATTTTGACGAACTCTGCGAGCAGTTTGACCTTGCGGGAAACGTTGAAAAGCGCGAGAAGCTTGAGAGGCTTGAAAAGACGGTTGACGCGCTGAAGGTGCGCTTTGGCAACTACTGCATACAGCACGCCTGCCAGCTTGAGCGGCGCGACCTTTCAGGCTTCAACCCGCACGACGAGCATATAATTCACCCGATTGGATACAAGGTATCGTAAGCGCTTTCGCTTACGAATTGAGAATTGAGAATGGAGAATTGAGAATTAATGATTTCATTTAACGTACCTGAGTATGAGAATAAAAACAAGCATTTTGTTGACGTCAAGGCAATATTTGACACCGAGGGGAACATTATTCCCTTTTCGGTTTTCGTTGAGGACGAATGGAGAGAGATTGACAGAATCCGCGACATACGCCCCGCCGCGTCTCTTAAATCGGGCGGCGCTGGAATCCGCTACACCTGCGATATAACGGGAGTGCGCTCCTACCTTTTCCTCGACGATACAAAATGGTTTCTTGAAACAGCGTAGCGATTCGCTGAAAAAAATAAAAAACAGGGCTTGGGGCGTCCGTCATAAAGAAGGTTAGGTTTTGGCTTTATCCTTTTGCCCCTAACAACATAAAAAACCGTCTGAATACGCAAGTATGCAGACGGTTTTATTATGCCGTTATGACCTAAAAGTATTTTGCCAAAACTGCTTTGCACCTTAAAATCAGTCAGTTTTTTAATGAAGCTATAGCGAAAAAGAGGCGATTTTAAGGCTTAATATATTTACATAGGGTGCCCCATACGGCTTTTTGCTTATTTTATATACTTAACTTTCCAAAAGCAAGCGTCTTTGTTGTCCTTATCTACCGCATATTTTCGGTAATACTTATACGCTGCGCTTCCCTTGTAAACAATAAAGGTTAAATTCTGAATATAGAAATCGGAATCATTAAACTCGCTTTCCTCGTAATATTTATATCCGTAGCCGAAGGCATATGCTTCAATCCTTTTAACTGTTTTGGGTATCCTTATTTTTTTAAGATTGAAGCAGCCGAAAAATGCGCCTGAACATACCCGTTTTACACTTTTTGAGATAGTAACGCTCTTAATTTTTGAAAAGCGAAATGCGTTATTATAAATCTTATTTACACTTGCAGGAATTTTGTACTTAACCTTTTTGTGCTTTGAGGGAAAGTGAATCAAGGTCGTTTTGTTTTTATTGAAAAGTATGCCGCCCTTTGAGGAATATCTGCTGTTTTTTGAGCTGACCTTGAAGGCTTTAAGCGCAAGACAGACATTAAATGCGGTTTTAGGGATACGGTTTACGTTTTTCGTTATTCGCAGCTCCTTAAGGGTGTTGTTATACTCGAATGCGTGAGGGTTTATTGTCGTAACGCTTTCGGGGATTCTGTATGAATAACCGCTTTTTGCTTGTGGATAGCACAACAGCTTCGTCATATTTTTATTATACAATATGCCGTCCTTTGAGGCATATTTTTTATTACTCTTGCTGACATTAATCTCACAAAGCTGTCTGTTGTAATCCGAAAACCATTCTAACGGGAGGCTTGTCAATGAAGCAGGTATGCTTATTTTTGAAAAGCCTGTTTTATGCTCATCAAAGCTAAAATACAGCAGCTTTTTTGTTCCCTCGCGTATATTTAATTCGCCTAAATCATTAATTAGATTCCCTTGGCTGTCGCGCTGTTCAATTTGTGCAATATAGTTATCAACGTAAAGAACGTGACCGTCCCAATTATCCTTATTGTTATAATAAGCTGTGTTTCTGATCGCCCAGTCCTCAAACCTTTTTATAGTGCTGCAAAGCTTTATTTGATTGAGATTGCTGCAGCCGAAGAAGGAGGTGATTTCTTCAATACCTTCTGAAACGGTTATGCTTTCAACATAATTATTATTTTCAACGCTTACTCTGACAACCTTTTTTCCTTTAAGCTCGGCAGGCAAAACAAGCTCTTTTTCTTCGCCGTAATAATTGAGTATATTGATTTTGTCATCATATGCTTTTCCATCGGTATTTACGGCAAAATCATATTCAAAATTTTTATACTTGTAAGTCCTGTATTTTGCATTAGCTGTCAATGGAGATAACGTAATAGCCGAAGTAACGGTTAAAATACAAAGAAAAACACTGATTATTTTTTTCATATTAGATACTCCTTATCCCAATAGTGTGTATGAGTTTATAATATAATCAATAGCATCATATTTCATAATGCTTCTATTATATGTAGCATTGGTTTTTAGTGAGCGGTTTACCGAATAAATGATTTTATAGTCTTCTGAATTGTTATCTTTTGGTTGTATCATAGAAACAGATTCAATTTCATAACTTTTGTAAAATGACTTGTTGCGAAGACAGTTATTGTTCGCAAAACATTAGAATTAAACTTGAGATGACTATTGTGATTGTTTTTGTTGCTTTTTTCATTTCTTTCTCCTTTGTGTATTTGCGCAATGCTTTAATAATAATCTAAACAGTCTTTCCATTTAATTGGTAAAACTATACAATATTTAGAGCCTAAAGTATTATAGCGCCGTTTTCTTTTTTGTCAACAAAAACGTTATAAGTATAAGACACATTCAAATAAAAGACAAATTTTGATATTATGCTTAATCGCTTATTGAAAGGCTATCTCACAGTTTTAATGAGATAGCCTCTAATGCTAAAGTATTTCGTTTACATCTTCGATTGGGGTTATGCCGAGGGAACTGAGCCAATCTTTAAATTCATTGATGCGCTCGGTGTCGGCGTAAACCCAGGGCTGGTGCGCGTCAAGCCCGATAACTACTCTGTTGCCGTGCTTTGCGACTATTTTCCAGAAATCGGGATTCGGGTAATGGCGGTTAGTTGAATAGCCGAGGAAATTACATTCAAGCGGAATATCAATTTCCTTAAGCTCCTTTACGAACTCGTCCATTTTTTCAAGATAGACCCTTTTGCTGCCCGTGAAATTGAAAATATCGGGATGGGCGATATAGGCAAACTCGCCGCTTTTTGCAGCGTCAAGCACCTGCTTAATAAACAGGTCGAGGTGCTTTACGCTCTTATTCTTATGCCCCGTATACTTAGCCCACTTTTCAATTTCGTTGCCGACGTAATGCTGACCTAAAATGAGATAATCATAATTAAAGGATTTAAGATATTCAAGCTCACCTTCGATTAAATCGGGATACCATTCCGTTTCAAAGCCGAGCTTTATATCAATTTTATCCTTATATTTTTCGGCAAGCTCTCTTACGCTGTCGGCATAATCCTGAGTTCTGTAAGGCTTCATACGGAAATCGCTGTAGCTGTTATAATCCTCGGGGAAGATATACGGCGCATGGTCCGAAAAGCCCATAGTTGTATAGCCGTTTTCTATTGCGGCGAGAACAAAATCCTCGTCCTCCCCTTTTGCATGGTTACAGCGGTAAGTATGAGTGTGAAGGTTAAACTTTCCCATTTTATTTTACACTTTCCATAAACCTGATGAACTGAGCCTTGCCCGTTTCATTTCTCTTATAAACGCCGCACTGCTCAAGGATTGAGGTGAACACGATTCCGATTTCGTCCTTGAGAACATCAACGCAGTTATCGGAATTGATTTCACGCTTTGACATTATCATTTCAGCCCACTCGGCGTGCTTTGCGATTCTCTCATCGGCGGTGATATCCTTACCGTTGACCATTGCGTCTGCAAGGACGGAGATTTCCTCCTTAAGCCTTGACGGAAGCACGGCAAGGCCCATAACCTCGATAAGCCCGATGTTTTCCTTCTTGATATGGTGATACTCGGGGTGAGGATGATAGAAGCCGAGAGGGCACTCCTCGGTTGTTATATTGTTTCTTAAAACGAGGTCAAGCTCGAATTTGCCGTTCCTCTTTCTTGCGATAGGAGTAATGGTATTATGAGGCTCGCCGTCTGTTTCTGCGTAAATAAACGCTTCTTCGTCTGTGTAGCCTCTCCACGCTGAGAGAATTTTATCGGCAAGCCCGGCAATTCTTGCGCTGTTATCGCCAGACAGACGGATAACGCTCATAGGCCACTTTACAATTCCTGCGTTTACGTCCTCGAAGCCGTTGAAGGTGAACTCAGTTTCAACGGGAGCCTTTGCCATTGCGAATTCATAGCCGCCGCCCTGGAAATGCTCGTGAGTTAAGATTGAGCCGCCGACGATTGGAAGGTCTGCGTTTGAGCCTACGAAATAATGCGGGAACAAATCAACGAACGCGAGGAGCTTTTCAAACGCGCTCTTGTTTATTACCATCGGGATATGCTCGCTGTTAAAGACGATGCAGTGCTCGTTATAATAAACGTAAGGCGAATACTGAAGGAAGAAATCCTCGCCGCACAAATCAATCGGGATAATGCGGTGATTCTGCCTTGCGGGGTGGTTTACCCTTCCCATATAGCCCTCGTTTTCCTTGCAGAGCTGGCACTTGGGATACGCGCTCTGCTTCATCTTAAGGGCTGCGGCGATTGCTTTCGGGTCCTTTTCAGGCTTTGAAAGATTAATGGTAATATCAATATCGCCGTACTCTGTTTTTGTTATCCACTTGATATCGTTTTTGATTCTGTACTCTCTTATGTAATCGCTCTTGCGCGCAAGGTGATAATAATACTCCGTTGCGGCTTTCGGAGATTCCTTATATTTTTCATTGAACTCCCTGATAACGAGCGACGGGCGCGGAGTGAGAAGCCCCATAATTTTAGTATCAAACAAATCGCGGTATACTACGCTGTCCTCGCACAGATTGTTTGAAACGGCGTAATCAAGAATTGTTTTAAGGATTTCCTCAAGCTCGGGGATTTCTGCGATTTCACAGTCCTCAAACGCTTCAAGCTTCAACGCCTGGCAGACCTGATTAATGCTGAAAATTATATCCTCTTTTTCAATCAGCCCTTCTCTTTCGGAATAAAGAGCAAGAGCCTTAACTGCTTCAAAAATATTCATACTTTGCTCCTAATAATGTTATTGTTAGTATTATATAGTATTCAGGCTCTATTTTCAAGACAAACATAAAAACAAAAAGGAAGGGCTAAACCCTTCCTTAATTGTTAATTATTCACAGATTAAAACGCCGTAGCCCTTGCGCCTTTTATAGATAATCTTTGTTTCGCCGTCGATTCCGAGATATACGAAGAAGGAGTGACCGAGCATTTCCATCTGAACGGCGGCTTCATCGTCCGTCATCATATTGGGTGAAATTGTTTTAGTTCTCCTTATATCAACCGAGGAATAATATGCCTCGTCAAAATTATCCATTGATACCTCTTCGGAAAGGTCATCCATAGCCTCGGCAAGCTCGTCGATTGAGCCCTTACGCTTTTTATCAACAAAGTAGGTTTTAAGCTTTCTGATTTTCCTCTTAAGGTCATCAACCGCAGCGTCGATTGCAGGCTCGATTTTTACTTCTGTTGCTTCGCCTCTGATGAACGAGCCGAAATGCTTAACGGTTATATCGCATTTGAAGCCTTCCTTCATTTTTTTAAGCGTTACATCAAAGGAAGCGTTTTCAGGGAGCATTTTTTCAATTCGTTTAAGCTCCTTTTCAATTCCGTCCTTAGCGCCCTGCTTTAAATCAAAGCCTCTTGCAGTAATGTTAATCATATTATTACCTCCTTAGGTAAAGTAGAACGGCAAACGGTTACCATCCTCTAACTTTATTATATTCCTTATATATGAACAATTAAAGTATTGTATTTTAAATTTTTGTGTGCTATAATATTTAAGGTGCTGACCGAGGAGGGTCAGCACCTTTTTTTTATTTATTCTCTTCCTTATACTTTTCAGCCTGAAGGTTGAACATATATGCATATGTTCCGTTCATCTCCATAAGCTCGCGGTGAGAGCCGCTTTCAATAATCCCGCCGTTTTCCATAACGTAGATTTTATCGGCGTTGACTGTTGTTGAAAGGCGGTGTGAGATAAACACAACCGTTTTATCCTGCGCCGCTTCAATCATCGCCTGGTTGAGATTATACTCCGCTATCGGGTCAAGATTTGCGGAGGGCTCGTCAAGAATAACGTATGGGCAGTTTTTATAAAACGCTCTTGCGATTGCTACCTTCTGTCCCTCGCCGCCCGACATCATTATTCCGTCGTCGTCAAATTCGCGAAGGAGCGGAGTGTCAAGCCCGTCCTTTACTTTTTTTGAAAAGCCGCTGTGGCCGAGAGCCGCTTCGGCTCTTTTTTTATCGGTTTCGGTGTCAAGAGATACGTTTTCGCCAAGTGTTGCTGCGAATATCTGAAAATCCTGAAACACTGCGGCAAAGCGGTTTCTGTGAGATTTTACGGTTACGTTTCTAATATCCTCGCCGTCGATTAAAACCTCGCCGTCGGTTACGTCGTAGAGCCTGAGCAGCAGGTTTGTGAGCGTTGTTTTACCTGCGCCGTTATAACCCACGAGGGCGATTTTTTCGTTCGGGTGAACGGTCATATTTATATTTTTAAGAGTGGGCTCATCGTTACCCGGATAAGTAAAGCTAACGTTTTTAAGCGTAATTTCCTTCGGCTCGGTAATCGGGGCTTCCTTTTCGCCGTCCTTAATATCTATTCCTCTGTTTAAAAATTCCCTGTACTTTTCAATCAGCTTTGCGCTTTCCGAAAAGGCGCGGATAACGCCGACTGTCAGGAACGAGAACGAGCCTGCGATTGAAAACGCTCCGTTGAAGGTTGCAACGAAATCGCCCGCAGAAAGGGTATGCGTTTTAAGAACGCAGTAGCCGAGATAGAGAGGAAGCAGGAACATAAAGCCGAAAATCTGAACGCCGAATTCCTGGAAGAAATAGATGAAATCAATCTTTCTTACATACTTTATCTGATTTTTGATAACATCGTCCGCCGCGTCGTTATATCTTTCAATAAGCAGCGGCTGAACGTCGTTCATTCTTACCTCTTTTGCATAATCCTGAAGATAGAAAATTCTTGCAAAGTAGTCTGCGCGCCTGTGGTACTTATTATTTTCAATCTGCCTTTCCGCCTGAAGCTTGCCTATTTTCCTGCTGACAGGGGTAAAGACTGCGGCAA
>CAMOWP010000072.1 GCA_946628455.1 uncultured Clostridia bacterium
AATACATCTGGATGAATCTTCTGTAGCAGTCATAAGCCCAACGCGGATTGCCTGATTTCTCAGCCATAACCTCAACAACCTCTTCGTTGATACCGAGGTTAAGGATAGTATCCATCATACCGGGCATAGATGCACGAGCACCTGAACGAACAGAAACGAGAAGCGGATTTTCCTTATCGCCGAACTTCTTGCCTGTGATTTCTTCCATCTTAACGATGTACTCTTCAATCTCAGCCATGATTTCGGGATTAATCTGTCTGCCGTCTTCGTAGTACTGTGTGCAGGCTTCGGTTGTGATGGTGAAGCCCTGAGGAACAGGGAAAAAGCTACCGTCTGAAAGCTTAAGGTTTGTCATCTCAGCAAGGTTTGCGCCCTTACCGCCGAGAAGCTCTCTCATGTTAGCGTTACCCTCTGAGAAAAGGTAACAATACTTTTTCTTCGCCATTGAGAATGACCTCCTAAAAAATATTTAAAAATTTATTGATTTGACGGGTTTTTTCATTGCAAAAAAACACTTCGTTCAATGCGGCTATATTGTAACATATGATAATATAAATATCAAACATTTTTTATTATTTTTTTATTATTTTTGGTAAAGTTCATTAAAATGTGTTGAAAAAATTTCTTTTTTGGTGCATAATTATATAAATCAATGTCATATTGATATTAAATTAACAATTTTTAAGGAGTTTCAGATATGAAATGTGCAATAATTCTTGCAGGCGGCAAGGGTACAAGAATGAAGAGTGAAAAGCCCAAGGTAATGTGCGAGGTGCTTTTTGAGCCTATGATAAAGCACGTTATCGACGCCGTTAAGGAAGCGGGAGTAAAGGATATATGTGTTATCACGGGGTATGAGCATCAGGTGGTTGAAAGCTATCTTGCGTGTGTTGATGAAAATATCAAAACCGCGCTTCAGTCCCCTCAGCTCGGAACGGGCCACGCGGTTATGCAGGCAAGGGATTTTATCTCTGCGCACAGAGACGATGATATTCTTATCTTAAACGGCGACGGTCCGCTTATGGACAGCTACACTGTGAATAAGGCCTATAACTATCACAAGAGCAACAACAACGGCATAACTCTTGTAAGCGCAGTTGTTGACGACACCCACGGTATAGGCCACATCAAGCGCGATAAAAACGGAACTCTTCTGCGCATTGTTGAGGATAAGGACGCAACGGAAGAGGAAAAGCAGATTAAGGAGAGCAACTCGGGAACATACTGGTTCAAGGGCTCAAGCCTGCTTTACGCCATTGATAACATCACAAATGATAACGCCCAGAAGGAGTATTATCTTACAGACGCTCTTGAGCTACTCATCAAAAAGGGCGAAAACAAGGGCGCGTTCATAGCTGAAAACAGCGAGGTTATCCTCGGCGCTAACGACAGAGTTCAGCTTAACGACCTTAACACTATTATGCGCAGAAATATCAACAACGCGCATATGTTAAACGGCGTTGATATTCCCTGCACTGACGGCGTTATGATAGGCAAAAACGTTAAAATCGGAAACGGCTCTCAGATTCTTCCGAACACAATTATTATCGGCGACACCGTAATCGGCGAAAACTGCGTTATCGGCCCTAACAGCTATCTTGATAACGCCAATATCGGAAACGGTGTTATTCTTGATAACTGCAAGGTGCTCGATTCAACTGTTGAGGACGGCGTTGACTGCGGCCCATTCGTTAAGGTAAGGGCTAATTCCGTTCTCAAAAAGGGCGTTCATATCGGCAACTTTGTTGAGGTTAAAAACTCAATAGTCGGCGAAGGAACGAAATCGGCTCACCTCACCTATATAGGCGACAGCGACGTAGGCGCGGACGTTAATTTCGGCTGCGGAACAGTTACCTGCAACTATGACGGAAAAACAAAATCACGCTGCAAAATCGGCGACGGCGTATTTATCGGCTGCAACACAAATCTTATAGCTCCCGTTGAGGTTGGCGACAGAGCTTATATCGCCGCAGGCTCAACCATAACGGAGAATATCCCTGCAGACGCTCTTTCCGTTGCCCGCGCAAGGCAGGCAAACAAAGAGGGCTGGGTAATCAAAAAGAAGCCTTACAAGGAGAAAAAATAATTTAGATTAAGGATGTTAAAAAGAGGATGAATAAAAAAATACTCTGTGCGCTTGTTGCAATTGCTATTTTTGTTTCCTGTCTCGCAGGCTGCGGCGCAGACACTCAGCAGACTGACGACGGCGCTTCTCAGACAAGTGAAACAACAACTACAACAACCACAACTACTACAACTACTACAACGGAAAATTTAAAAACCACCTTCCCCGAAACGGAAACGCGCAAGATTTACAAGGGCTTGTCAAAGGACCCCGACGGCTCTTATCCGTATAAAATAGCGTCTTTCACAACTCATTACGACGGCTCGAACACAACGCGAACTGCAAATCTCCGTGCCGCTGCTGACAAGATTGACGACATTGTTATCCCGTCGGGTCAGGTTTTCTCATTTAACCAGACGGTGGGAAAACGAACCGTAACAGCGGGCTACGAGGAAGCAAAGATAATCAAGGACGGCGAATTTGTTGACGGCCTCGGCGGAGGCGTTTGCCAGGTAAGCTCAACAATTTTTGAATGCGTTCTGCGCGCTAATGCGAAAATTGTTTCAAGAGCGGCTCACAGCCTTGAAATCAGCTACGTTCAGCTTGGAGGAGACGCAACCGTTCAGTGGAACTCCTGCGATTTTCAGTTTGAAAACACTCTCAACTGCGATATGAAGCTCAAGATGTCATGCTCGGGCGGCTCGCTTGTATGCGAAGCGTATGCTAAAAAGGACGTTGACGTTGGCGATATCAGTATTAATATTACTAAGAGCGGAGATGTCTATACTCTCAGAAGAACAGTTAACGGAAAAGTTAACTATACGACAACGAGCAAGTATTCAAAGCCGAAGCCAACAACAACAAAATCCGATTAATTGTTAAATCCGCTTGACGGAGAGTCTACTGTTATTGTATAATAATCTTAATAAAATATTATGATGAGGAGAATCAGTTATGGATGAATTCACTAACAACGGAATGAACAACGGCGCACAGCCTCAGTATGACCAGGCTCAGCAATACGGCGCTCAGCAGCCCCAGTACGGCCAGGCTCCGCAATACGGCGCTCAGCAGCCTCAGTACGGCCAGGCTCCGCAGTACGGCGCTCAGCAGCCGCAATACGGTCAGGCTCCGCAGTACGGTGCTCAGCCTCAGTACGGAATGGACAGACTGCCTTCAGGCTCAAAGGAAAAGGTTGCAGCAGGTCTGCTTGCAATTTTCCTCGGAACTCTCGGCATACATAAGTTCTATCTCGGTTATACAAAGGCAGGCGTAATTATGCTTCTCGTTTCGCTTCTCACCTTTGGTGTAGGCGCAACCGTTATGGCAATTATCGCTTTAATTGAAGGTATTATGTATTTAACAAAATCCGACCAGGATTTCGACACAATCTATGTTCGCGGAACAAAAGAGTGGTTCTGACAGAGTTAATGAAAAAGGGGCTTTGTGCCCCTTTTCTGTTTTGAGGGTGATTTTATGAAAACTAAAAAGGCAAAGGTGCTTTCCGTGATTCTTAAAATTTTCTGCGCTCTGCTCGCTGTTATACTCATAGTCGGCGCGCTTAATATCGCCTACTATTCGCGCTATAAAAAAAGCAAATCCGAATTTGATATTTCTTCCGCCGAAAGCAGCGGCAGCATCTGCATTATGAGCTCAAATGTTAGAACCTGGAGCCCGACGGATGTTCTGAAAAGAAGCTGGTTTTACCGCGCTGAGCTGATAGTTAAAAACATTGAGGCGGCGCAGCCTGATATCCTCTGCTTCCAGGAGGTTACAAAAATGCACTACGATTATCTGACCTCCTGCCTCAAGGGCTATGACAACGTTATTCAGTACCGTGATAAAAGCCCGTTTTCAGAAGGCTGCCCCGTGTTTTATAACGTCAGCCGTTTTGAATTAAAGGATAAAGGCTCCTTCTGGCTCAGCGAAACGCCTGAGGTTATGAGCAAGGACTGGAATTCCGCCTGCTACCGTATCTGCTCTTACGTTATTCTTACGGATAAAGAGAGCAAAAAAGACCTTGTTGTTTTCAACACCCACCTTGACCACATAAGCGACGAGGCGAGAATCAACGGAATCGGTGTAGTCCTTGATAAAATCAAGCAGTTCGGCGGCCTGCCGAGCATTATAACGGGCGATTTCAACGCCGAGGAGGACAGCGAAACCTACAAATCGGCAACCGAGAATTTCCTTGACGCGAAATACCAGCTTGAAAATCCGATGAAGGGCGCGACTTATCAGCATTTCGGCAAAGAGCTTGACAGGGAAAACATTGACTATTTTATGATTTCAAAAGAGGGAATCAGGGTTGACGATTATAAAATCGTAAACACAACCTATGACGGCGTTTACCCGAGCGACCATTTCCCGATTGAAATGACTTTTGAAATGATATAGAAAAACGGCCTGAAACCTATACGTTTCAGGTCGTTTTTGCAAAGAGCGGTAATTCTTCATCGGGCATATTGAGAAGGATATTAAGCGCCCATATTATGTCGTCTTTCGACGATGCTCCGCCCGTAAGGTCAACCGCTTTAAGCTTTTCCTCGTCGGTCATAAATGAAATCACCTGCCGTTTCTCAGTGAGTTCATTTTAACACCGAAAAATCCGGGTGTAAAGAGGATAGAATTTCCTGTCCAAAATATAGGACACATGGTTGAGTTAAAACACAATATATGCTATAATCTGATAAAGAATTATTAGGGTGATATTATGAACGTTGATTATATTCTTATTTTAGGCGGTCCGCTTGACGGCGACAAACCGAGCCCGCTTCTGTTTGAAAGAGTTAAAAAGGGTGCAGAGCTTCTCAGAGCTGACGAGCACCTTAAAGCCGTTGTTTCGGGCGGAATCAAGGGCGAAACGCAGCGGCTCAGCGAGGCTCAGATAATGAAAAATTCACTACTTGAGCTCGGTATAAGTGAAGACAGAATTATTCTTGAAGACAAGGCGAAAACAACGCTTCAGAATTTTCTTTACACAAAGGAGCTGCTCGGCGAAAACGCATGGGTTGCGTTTGTAACAAACGAATTTCACATATGGCGAAGCAAAAGAATTATGAGAGCGACGGGGCTCAGCTACGAAGCTGTCGCCGCACCTAACGGGAAGAAATCGCTCGGTTTCAGAATAAGGGAGTGCTTTTTAAGACCCTTCGCCTTTTTCGGAAAGCTGGAATAAAAACAGCCGTCTCAGCAGAGACGGCGTTTTTTTAACCTTTTTTGCTCTCTTCTGTTTTGTCCTTTTCCTCAGCTGCAGCCTCCTGCTGAGGAGCCTCGCTGAGCTTTACCGTGTAAGTGAAATCATTATTGCCCGCACTCATATCAACATTAACATCCTTTGAGGCGTCCTTGATAATATATCTGAGAATAACCTTTGCCGTTTTTCCGTTTCTTACCCTGATATCAGCCTCGTCATTTAATTCCGCGTTCTCCTCGCCGAATTCATAGGTGAGTGTTCCGCCCTTGATTTCCTTATCCTCCTGATAAGCCCATACGCTGACAGCCTCGTTAAACGAAGCGCCCTCCTTGCCGTAATTCGTGAATTCAAGCTCAAGCACAAGAGTGTGTGAGCCGTCCTTATTTGCTGAAATTGAATTCTGTTTTGATTCAACATTGAAATTGCCGAGGTTGCCCTGTTTTTCTGCCTTTTCGCCCTCCGAAAAGCCTTCAACGAGCCCGCCGATAGCCTTGTAGGTCACCGCCTTGGTGTGGATGGAATCTGCGAGAATAAGCGAGTTAACAATAAAAATGAGTACGGTAAAGATTAAAATTGCAATGAGCATTTTCTTCTTACCCTTTTTCTTTGGCATATCCGGCATAGCTGAATTGTTCTGACTGTAGTTAATATCCATAATTTTATCCTCCTTGCATCTGAAACAATTATATCACAAGGCTAAAGAATTAGCAACAAAAAAGCAGACGTTTGGGGCACCCTGCGGAAATAGGGTGCCCCAAACGCCTGCTTTAATTTGTCTTTCGTTATTTTGCAAGAAGGGGAGTTGAAAGGTATCGGTCGCCTGAGTCGGGAAGAAGAGCAACAATGTTCTTGCCCTTGTTTTCAGGTCTCTTTGCAAGCTGAATTGCTCCCCAGAGTGCTGCTCCGCTTGAAATGCCTACAAGAGCGCCTTCAATGCTCGGGAACGCTCCGCCGATTTCAAATGCCGCGTCATTCGGCACCTTGATTACTTCGTCGTAAATCGCCGTGTCAAGAGTGTCGGGAACGAAGCCTGCACCGATTCCCTGAATTTTGTGCGCGCCTGCCGTGCCTTCGCTGAGAACAGGTGATGTTTCGGGCTCAAGCGCAACGATTTTAATGTTCGGGTTCTGCTCTTTAAGATACTTGCCAACGCCCGATACTGTTCCGCCTGTGCCTACGCCTGCAACGAAGATATCCACCTTGCCGTCGGTATCCTTATAGATTTCAGGGCCCGTTGTTTCATAGTGAATTTTCGGGTTAACGGGGTTTACAAACTGACCTGCAATAATTGAATTCGGGTTTTCAGCGTGAATTTCTTCAGCCTTGGCGATAGCGCCCTTCATACCCTTTGCCGCATCTGTGAGTACAAGCTCTGCGCCGTAAGCCTTCATCAGATTTCTTCTTTCAACGCTCATTGATTCAGGCATTGTGATTATTACCTTATAGCCCTTTGACGCAGCGTAGGAAGCAATACCGATTCCCGTGTTGCCCGACGTAGGCTCAATGATAACCGAATCTGCTTTAAGCTTGCCCGTTGCCTCTGCGTCGTCAATAATTGCTTTTGCAATTCTGTCCTTAACAGAACCTGCGGGGTTGAAGTATTCAAGCTTTGCGTAGACGTTTGCCTCAAGGCCGTAAGCCTTTTCAAAGTTTTTGATGTGAACTAATGGTGTTGAGCCGATAGTGTCAGCTACTGACTGATAGAGTGCCATAGTTTTTCCTCCTGTTTGTTTTTTGTTGTGAAGCCATAATAACACATAAAACCTACAATGTCAATAGGAATTGCGGAATTTATTCAAAAAATTTTTTCAACCGTCAAAAAAGCAGTCCGCAGACTGCTTTAATTATTTTGCTTTTTCGGCAATATAAAACATATTATAACAAGCAAAACGGGGAAAATGATTGCAAAAAGCAAGCCCGCCTTAAGATTATCCGACAGGGCTGAAGCGACCTCGCCCACAAGCGTAGGTCCGCCCATACAGCCGAGGTCGCCCGCAAGAGCAAGCAGGGCAAACATAGCTGTTCCTCCGTTTTTAAAGTGTGCGCTTGCCATACTGAAGGCTCCCGGCCACATAACGCCTACCGAAAAGCCGCAAAGCCCGCATCCGACAAGGGAGAGGACGCTGTTCGGTGAGAGCGCGGCAATAAGATAAGCGATTATGCAAAGCGCTCCGCTTGAGAGCATCAGCGGCCTGAGGCTTATTCTTTTGCTCAGCCTTGCGCTGATAACCCTTGCCGTTCCCATAAGAACTGAAAACATACAGGGGCCCGCAAGGTCTCCCACGGTTTTAGAAACGCCGAGACCGCTTTCGGCAAAGGCTGAAGCCCACTGGCTCATACCCTGCTCGCTTGCGCCTGCTGTAACCATAAGAATAAAGAACAGCCAAAAGGCGCCGTTTCTGAATAACTGCCCTGTGCTCATCACCTCGCTTTCCTCTGTAAGAGTATTAATAGGAACGAACATAAAAAATACGGCGTTGAGTATCGGAACGGCAGACCACACTATAGGCAGAACGCGCCAGCTTTCCTTGCCCGCAAAATGGAGAAAAGCAGTTGAAAAAAGAACAACGCCAACACAGCCCCAGCAGTAAAACGAGTGAAGCAGGCTCATTGCGCTCGCCTTGTTTTCCGTCGGGCACGCCTCAACTATCGGGCTTATTAAAACCTCGATTATCCCTCCGCCTATTGCGTAAAGAATTACTGAAACAAGAAGCCCCGCAAATGCGTTTGTGAAAATAAAGGGCAGAACAGCCATGGAAATAAGCCCTGCGGCAGATAATATATGCGCCGCAACAATCGCCCTTCTGTACCCTATTTTATCAATAAATTTTGCTGAAACATAATCAACAAAAAGCTGAATAAAAAAGTTAAAGGTTATCAGCAACGTTATTTTTGAAAGCGGGATACCGAGGCTGTCCCTGAAAATAATAAACAAAAGCGGGGCAAGAGAGTTAACAATCGCCTGAGTTATGTAACCCGTGTAGCTCGCTAAAATAGTATGCTTAAAGCCGAGTTTCATTAATATCACCGCAGAAATTATACCATATATAGAACGAAATGCAAATAATTTTTGTAAATATTAAATGAGAAAAACATATGAATAAGTGAGATAATGCGAGAAAAACAGAGCAAGTACAAATTATTTTAATTTAAGTGTTGACTTTTTTCTTCCGATTTGTTATTATATGCGAGCACTAAAAATTTATTTCGGAGGAAATGACTATGTCAACATTTATGCCAAAAGCTGACGAAATCGAACGCAAGTGGTATGTAGTAGACGCTGCAGGCAAGCCGCTCGGAAGAGTAGCTACCGAGGTTGCTGTTCTCCTCAGAGGAAAGCATAAGCCAATCTTTACACCTAACGTTGATTGCGGCGATTTCGTAATTGTTATCAACACAGACAAGGCTGTTCTTACAGGAAACAAGCTTGAAAAGAAGAGCTACTACCATCACTCAGGCTATATCGGAAACCTCAAAGAGGTTAAGTACAGCACCCTTATGAAGGAAAAGAGCGATTTCGCTATGAGACTTGCTGTTAAGAGAATGATTCCTGACACAACAATCGGCAGAAAGCAGCTCACAAGAGTTAAGATTTATAAGAACGACCAGCACAAGCACGAGGCTCAGAAGCCTGAAG
>CAMOWP010000073.1 GCA_946628455.1 uncultured Clostridia bacterium
TTTTTAAAGCAGGAGAAGAGTCCAAGAAAGCTTCAACAGTTATCAGCGTTGTTGAATTTCTCGCAGAAAATGAGCTTACAAGAAACGACCTCGTTGTTGCGCTTGGCGGCGGAGTAACGGGAGATATGGCAGGCTTCGCAGCTGCAATTTATCTCAGAGGCATTGATTTTGTTCAGCTTCCTACCTCGCTTCTCGCGCAGGTTGATTCCTCCGTCGGCGGCAAGACGGCTGTTGATTTGCCCCAGGGCAAAAACCTCTGCGGCGCGTTCCATCAGCCCTCGTTGGTGCTGATTGACCCAAAAACGCTTGACACTCTTTCGCCTCGTTTCTTTTCGGACGGAATGGCTGAGGCGATTAAAACGGGCTGCATAAAAAGCGAGGCGCTTTTTGAAAAGACCGCTTCGGATAACGCAAGAGAAATCATTGACGAAATTATTTATGATTGCGTTAAGATTAAGGCTCAGGTTGTTGAAAACGATGAAAAGGAGCACGGCGAAAGAGCGCTTCTTAATTTCGGCCACACTGCCGGTCACGCAATAGAAAAGCTGCACAATTTCAAAACGGTATCTCACGGCGAGGCAGTGGGAATCGGAATGGTTTTAATCTGCAGGGCGGGCGAGGCAAACTCTCTGACAAAAGCAGGCTGTGCAGACAGAATTGCGGCTGTACTGAAAAAATACAACCTGCCTGTTGCAGACGGTAACACTCCGGAAGATATTGTCAGGGCTATGAGCGCTGACAAAAAGCGAACAGGCTCCGCTATTAAATTTGTTTTTATTAAAGATATAGGCGAGGGATATGTTCACCCCGTTTTAAATGAGGATATTCCCGCGCTTTTCGGTGTATAAAATGGATGTTGTTAAAATAAAACCGTCTGCGTTTTCAGGCGAGGTAACGGTGCCTCCGTCCAAGTCTGCGGCGCACAGAGCGCTTATCTGCTCGTTTCTTTCAGGCGGAGGGATAGTTAACGGAATTTCCGCTTCTGAGGATATGAAGGCAACGAGAAACGCAATTTCGGCGCTTAAAAACGGGTACGATGAGATTGACTGTAAGGAGTCCGGCTCAACGCTCCGCTTTATGCTTCCCGTTGCGGCGGCGCTTGGAAGAGAGGTTACCTTTATCGGCTCGGGAAGGCTGCCCGAAAGACCTATCGGCGAGTACCTCAGGCTTTTCCCCGAGCACGGCGTAAAATGCGAAAGCAAAAACGGGCTGCCTCTTAAAATCAGCGGAAGGCTGACCTCGGGAAGATACGAAATCGCGGGCGATATATCGTCACAGTACATAACGGGGCTTCTCCTTGCGCTTCCGCTTCTCAGCGGCGACAGCGAGATTTTTCTCACCTCGCCTCTGCAGTCAAAGCCGTACGTCGATATGACCGTAAAGGTTATGAGCGATTTCGGAGTTGAAATAAAGGAAACCCCGAACGGCTACTATGTCAGGGGAAATCAGCTTTATAAAAAGCGTGATTACACAGTTGAGGGCGATTGGTCGCAGGCGGCGTTCTTCCTTGTGGGAGGAGCGATTTCAGGCGAGCTTACTCTCAGAGGGCTTGATATTAATTCCCCGCAGGGCGATAAGCGAATATGCGAAATTATGAAGCGCTTCGGCGCGGATATAGAAATCAGCGAAAAATTTATCAGGGTAAAGAAATCAGAGCTTAAGGGCATTCAAATTAACGCAGCTGATATCCCTGACGCAGTCCCTGCGCTTGCCGTTGCGGCGGCTTACGCAAAGGGAACAACAGTTATAACAGGCGCTGAAAGGCTCAGAATCAAGGAATCTGACAGGCTTGAAAGCGTGGTTGCAAATCTTAAAAAAATGGGAATTAAAGCCGAGGAAACGCCCGACGGAATGATAATTGAGGGCGGAGCACCGAAAGGCGCTGTGCTTGACGGCTTCAATGACCACAGAATAGTTATGGCGTTTTCCGTTGCGGCGCTTTGCGCAAAGGGCGAAAGCGAAATAGGAGACGCTATGAGCATTAATAAATCTTATCCCAATTTCTTTGAGGATTACGGTTTATCGGGAGGTATGGCAGATGTCATCCGTGACAGGTAAAAACATAAAGCTTTCCGTTTTCGGCGAGAGCCACGGCGAGGCTATAGGCTGCGTAATTGACGGGCTGCCCGCAGGAATCAAGCTTGATGAGGAAAGAATAAAAAGAGATATGGCAAGGCGCGCCCCGGGTAAGGATTTAACCTCAACGCCGCGGCTTGAAAAGGATATTCCTCATATCCTTTCAGGTGTTTTAAACGGCGTTACAACAGGCGCTCCGCTTGCTATGATAATTGAAAATGAAAACGTTAAAAGCAGCGATTATGAAAACCTTGCGTTAGTTCCTCGCCCGAGCCACTCAGATTATCCCGCCTTCGTTAAATACGGCGGTAATAACGATATAAGAGGAGGCGGTCACTTCAGCGGACGTCTCACCGCTCCTCTCGTTTTTGCGGGAGCTGTTGCAAAAGAGGCGCTGAGGGCTAAGGGGATAACAGTCGGCGCGCACATCAAAAGCATAGGCTCCGTTAAGGATGACTGCTTTGATTATAACAATATCACCGGGCAGGAAATCGAGGAGCTTAGCTTAAAAGCCTTCTCTCTTTTAAACAGCGAAAAGGAAATAAAAATGCGCGAGGAAATTGAAAAATACAGAGCTGACGGCAACAGCATCGGCGGAGAGATTGAATGCGCCGCAATCGGCGTGCCTGCGGGCTTTGGCGGAAATATGTTTGACACCGTTGAGGGCAGGCTGTCTCAGCTGCTGTTCGGAATTCCCGCAGTTAAGGGCGTTGAGTTCGGGCTCGGCTTCGGTTTTGCTGAGGCAAACGGAGCAGACGTTAACGACGGCTATGAAATAAGAAACGGCGCGGTTTCGCTTCTTTCAAACAACAACGGCGGCGTTCTCGGCGGAATCACAAGCGGTGCTCCGATAGTTTTAAGCGTTGCGATTAAGCCTACTCCTTCGATAGGCAGGGAGCAGAGCAGCGTTAATCTTAAAACGCTTCAAAACGAAAAGCTAATAATTAAGGGACGTCACGACCCGTGTATCGTTCCCCGCGCAGTTCCTGTTGTTGAGGCGGCAGTGGCAATAGGTCTGCTTGATATAATCTCTGAATAAGCATATAAGGCAAGCTTGAGGACATATATAATAATGGACGAATTACAAAGGCTCAGAAATGAGATAGACGAAATAGACGAGCAGCTCGTTCCGCTTCTGTTAAGAAGAATGGACGCGGCTAAGGGTGTTGCTCAGTATAAAATAGAGCATAAAATGCCTGTTCTCAATCAGAAAAGAGAGCAGGAGATACTTGACAGAGTAGGCGAGGAATGCGGCGAGCAGGGAGACGCTATAAAGACTGTTTTCTCCGCGGCGATGGATGCTTCAAGAGCGCTCCAGCACAAGCTTATCGGAGGTGGCGAACAGCTCAGAAGCGCTATAGAAAACGCGCAGAGAGGAAGCCTTACCGCAAACGGCGAGCCCGTTGCAGTTCAGGGCGTTGAGGGCGCCTACAGCTCAATTACTGCTAAAAAGCTTTTCCCCGATTCTCCTATAGATTATCACAGACAGTTTGAGGACGTGTTTGAGGCTGTAAACAAAAACAAGGCGCGCTTCGGCGTTATCCCCGTTGAAAATTCAACTGCGGGCTCTGTTCACGAATCATATGATTTGATTATGAAATACCGCTTTTACGTTGTCGGCGCGTATGACCTTTCAATTTCGCACTGCATTGCGGCTAAGGAAGGCTCGAAGTTTGAGGATATTGAGGAGGTTTACTCACATCCGCAGGCGCTTTCACAGTGCGGAATATTCCTTAAAAGCTTCGGCTTTACAGGCGTTAACGCAACCAACACAGCTGCCGCGGCAAAGCTTGTAAGCGAAAGCGATAATAAAAAAATCGCCTGCATATGCTCTGTTGACGCGGCGAAAAAATACGGGCTTAAAATTCTCAGAAGAAATATTCAGAACGTTACAAATAACACAACGCGTTTTATTGTTATTTCAAAAAGCCTTGTTATAAGCGACAGCGCCGATAAAATTTCTCTTATTTTCTCGGCTCCTCATAAAACGGGCTCGCTTTACAGAGTGCTCGGGCGTTTTTCAATGACGGGGCTTAACCTTACCAAGCTTGAATCGCGCCCCGTTGCAAACGGGAGGTTTGATTATATTTTCTATGCCGACGTGCTCGGCAGCGTATATGACGAGGCAACTCTTGATTTGCTTTGCGCGCTTCACGACGAGCTGCCCGAGTTCACCTTCCTCGGAAATTATCTCGAGATAAAGGGCGCTCAATAATTAACACGGAGGTTTTGCAGATGAAACAGGCGAAACGCCACAGAACAAATTTCATATCGTTTGTAATTATGCTTGTTACAACTGCACTTATTGCTTTTCTTATAGTTGTTCTTATCAACAGTGAAACGCTTCAGACGAGGTTTTACACCATTATCAACTGGCTTGAAAGAATAGATAACGCAGTTGCAAGGCTTGATACAGAAAGGGAAATTCTTATCTGCATTTTTGCGCTGTATATTGCAAAATGCCAGCTGCCTATTCCTATGGGTATGCTCGTTGCAATTTCGGGTATGGTGTTCCCGCTCGGGCACGCGCTACTCATAAACATTGTTTTCTGCTCGTTTTTCTTTACGGTGAAATATATTGAGGGAATTTATATCGGCGGCGGCTGGACCCAGATAATTCTTGACATTAAAAAAATCCATTTCATCAGGGATTGGATTAAATTCAAGGGAAACGGAAATCCTTATGTCTTAACGGTAACAAGGCTTATTCCAGCAATCTCTCTCGGTATGGTTTCAAAGTATTACGGCTCGCTGAGATACGATTACGTTTATTACATTATTCTTTCGCTTCTCGGTTTTGCTCCGAGGCTTTATATGTACACAACAATCGGCGCGGCATATAAGAATCCTTTTTCGGCAAAATTCATTGTTCCGCTGATAATTATTGTTGCGTTTACGGGAATAACAAGCCTTATGTTCAACGTATTTTACGGTATGAAATCAAATCAGATGAACCAGACGCTGCTTATGTACAGCGATAAGGAAAAGTATAAAATAGTTTTGTAAAAAATGCTGTGTGCAAATATGTGCAGAGCTTAAATAAAATTTTAAGAAAGGCTATGGATATTTATGGTAGCAAAGGAATTAATTAAAGCAATTGAAAACGGCGAATTTGACAGCAATCTCAAGGCTGTTTACGTTACTGATGAGGCTGTTGAAAAGCAGAAGCCGAGATATATTGAGGCAATATCCGATTTTGCCGAGCTTTTCGGGCAGGACAGGGATATAAGCGTTATCTCAGCCCCCGGAAGAACCGAGGTTTGCGGTAATCATACCGACCATAACCACGGCAAGGTGCTCGCTGCAGCTATCAACCTTGACGCAATTGCAGTAGTCAGCAAAAATGCTGACGGCGTTATTCACGTTAAGTCAAAGGGTCACAAGATGAACGTTGTTGATATCAGCGACCTTGAGCCGAAAGAGGAAAATTACGGCAACTCAACAACTCTTGTCCAGGGCGTAACCGCAGGAATCAAAAACCTCGGCTATGAAATCGGCGGCTTTGACGCTTACACTATGAGCGACGTTATGGGCGGCTCCGGCCTCTCCTCGTCTGCGGCGTTTGAGGTGCTTATCGGCTCCGTTTTCTCATATCTTTTCAACGGCGGCAGTATCAGCGCTGTTGATATTGCAAAGGTTGCTCAGTACAGCGAAAACGTATTTTTCGGCAAGCCCTGCGGTCTGCTTGACCAGATGGCTTCATCAGTCGGAACGTTTGTAACAATTGATTTTGAATCAACAAGCGACCCCGTAATTAAAAAGGTTGACTTTGATTTTGCCTCCTCGGGTCACTCGCTCTGCATTGTTGATACAGGCGGAAACCACAGCGACCTTACAGACGATTATGCTGCTGTAAGAGAGGAAATGGAGTCAGTTGCAAAGGCGCTCGGAAAGAACGTCCTCAGAGAAATTGATTACGAAACCTTCTTTAAGGCAATTCCCGAGCTTACCGACAAGGTTAATGACAGAGCAATCCTCAGAGCAATCCATTTTTATAACGAAAATAAGCGCGTTGAAAACGCTGTTGAGGCGCTTGAGGGCGGAAACTTTGACGCCTTCAAGGATATCATTCTCGATTCGGGCTTCTCATCATATATGCTCAATCAGAACGTTTACACGCCTAAGAATCCTACCGAGCAGAAGATTTCGCTTGCGCTTGCAATAAGCGCTGAGCTGCTTAAGGGCAAGGGCGCTTGGCGCGTTCACGGCGGCGGCTTTGCGGGAACTGTTCAGGCGTTCGTTCCAAACGATATGCTTTCAGTTTATAAAGAGACCATTGAAGCTGTGTTCGGCGAGGGCACCTGCCACGTTCTTATAATTCGCCCCGTAGGCGGTCATCAGGTTATATAGTACATAGTTGAGGTAAAAAGCAGTATGAAATATGTGTTCATTTTAAATCCTATTGCAGGAAACAAGGATAAGGAAAAAATTATTAACAGAATCAAATCAACCTTCCGTCTTATTGAGGATGAGATGATTGTTGAGGAGACTCAGTACGGCGGCCACGCAAAGGATATCGCAAGGGATTATGCCGAAAAATACGGCAAGGAGTGCGTTATCGTATCCTGCGGCGGAGACGGAACAGTTCACGAAATCGCAAACGGGCTTGCGGGAACAAAAACTCCGCTTATTATCCTTCCGCTCGGAACGGGAAACGACTTTGCAAAGAAAATTTACGGCGCAAAGAAAATCAATGTTGAAAACGTTATCAAGGCTTTTGGCTTCTATAACGGCAAGCTCAGATATGACGTTAAGCCTATCGACCTTATTGACTATAACGGCGAAAAATGCATTAACGTTATGTCCTTCGGGCTTGATACCATAGTAGAAACGATAGGAAGAAAAATTGCCGCAAAGGCGCCGTTTTTAGGCCATCAGGCGTATAATATCGCCATCCTTCCCGTTCTTGCAAAACCGCTTCATTACAATATCAGCTTTGATATTACCTGTGTTGATAAGGAGAGCGGCGAGGAATTTCAGCTCAGGGAGGTTAACAAGGATTTTGCCCTCTTTGCTGTGTGTAACGCAAGCTATTACGGCGGCGGCTTCTGCCCCGCTCCCGATTCGGTCCTCGATGACGGGCTTGTTGATTTAGCTCTCGTTAACGGGCTTTCTCTTGCTGAGGCGCTTCCTATGATTGGAAAATATTCAGCAGGTGAGGCAAATGATAAGGTTTTCCCGAAGCAGATGAAAAACGCAATGGCAAAGTGCGGAAAATTCTGGATGGAGGACGGCTCACCGCTCCTCGGAAACTGCGACGGAGAAAACTTCAATTACTCAGAGCTTGACTTTAAGGTTGACGAAAAAGCGCTTAATCTGTGCTATATTAAATGCTGAAAGCTATGAAAAAGTTTATTAAAATTCTGATAGCTCTTCTCGTTATCGTTATAGCTGTTGCGGCTGTTGCAGCAGGCGTGTTTTATAAAAAAGCAACGCCTACCCTTATGATTGATTTATCAAGGGAGGGCGGAAAAACTGCTTCTGTTGCGGCTGAAACTATAGCTTACGAATTCACAAACGAGCAAGAGCTTGACAAGAACGGCGGAAGGCTCACCTCCTCGTTCTGGACCTCAAAATGGTGCCTTGATATGAACGAAAAAGCGTGCCGAAGCATTCATTTTGACTTTACCGATTATGATTTCAAAAGCTATCTAAAGGACCTTAAAACCTTTAATTTCAGGGGCTTCAGGGGCGTTGCCGCTATGAATGACGACGAGAGCGGAATTGAAATCGTCTGCAAGGGAAACGGCAAAAGCGGAGACGTTATAATTTACGGCTTCGGAAAAACCGCGCTTGCGGGAAAAACGCTTGAAATTATGGTTGAGGAGGCTGTTTACAAGGGAGACGAGGGCGAAACCGTCCTTCCCGTTATCCTTCGTGATTATACCTCCGGAGCAGGAGACAAGCTTAAAATAAAGCTCAGCGATACCGATGTCAATAACACTTATCATATTAAAATAAGCGTTGCGGACCCGTCGGCGGTGCCTGCTTATGAAAACAAAAGCCTCCCTGTAAGATATGCCTTTGACAGAGAGAAAAAAACCGAGATTAACGCTGAAAACGACGGCGTTTATAACCTCAGCTGTATTTTCGGCGAAACGGATAACAATTCTGTTTTTGAGCTTTACATTGACGGAAAATCAAGAAGCAGCGCCGAAACCTTTAAAACTACGCGCGGCGCTTGCGTTACAAAGAGCGTGAAGCTCAAAAAGGGCAAGCACACGCTTCAGCTTGTTTCCGAGGAGCCGCTTCCCGAGTTTGAAAGCGTTGTCGTTTCTCCCGAGAGCGACGCTGATTCTATTTATCTTATCAAAAATCCCTCTGACGGTAAAGCTCAGTCATACACAGTTGTTGCAGCCGAGGAGGGAGAATACTGTATCGCCTCAACAGAGCTTTATGGCAGCGTTACGGTTAACTCCGAGGAGTATACTCCAAACGAGCTCGGCGCCGTTAACGTTAAATTCGGCAAGGGCTTCAACGAGCTTTCCTTCAGCGTTGACAGGCAGATTGATTTTAAAATAACTCAGAATAAAGATTAAAAAAATAAAGCAGTCTCCCTGAGACTGCTTTTAATCTTTACTGTGCTACCTGATTAACGCAAAGCCGAGGTCAATAACTCCGCCAAGCAGGGTGGAGGTCCTTCTCATACCGAGAGTTTCAGTTGCCCAAAGAAGAATAAGCGCAACAAGAATCGCGATAATCATTGCTTCCTTACTTAACATATTCAGCACCTCCGTTGTTTTTTACTATTACTA
>CAMOWP010000074.1 GCA_946628455.1 uncultured Clostridia bacterium
AATTTGCAAAATGTAATTATCACATTTTTGGCTAAATGTTATGTTTACATTATAGCTCCCGAGATGAAATTTTTTTCATTTTTTGACGAACGGTATGTTTTTTATGACGAATAGCACCTTTTTTCTCTTGGCAAAATCAAAAAAATTTAAATTTCAAAAAATAATTCTTTACAAATCAAATTGGTTATTATATTATGTTAATACTATTTTGTTCAAGGATGTAAAAAGATGGAAGAAACAAGGAGTACCTTTAAAGGTAAATTAGGCTTTATACTTGCTGCGGCAGGTTCTGCGGTAGGTCTCGGAAACCTTTGGCGTTTTCCGTATCTTGCCGCAAAATACGGCGGAGGAATGTTCCTTCTCGTATACATTATTCTTGCTGTTACCTTCGGCTTTGTGCTTATGGTAACGGAAATAGCAATCGGAAGAAAAACTCAGCTCAGCCCGCTCAAGGCTTTCGAAGCGCTTAACAAGAAATGGAAATGGCTCGGTGCGCTTGCAACCGTTGTTCCCGTGCTCATTTTCCCGTATTACTGCTTAATCGGAGGCTGGGTAACGAAATACGCAGGTGTTATGCTTATAGGCCAGGTTAAGGAGGCGGCGCAGGACGGCTTCTTCGGAAACTATATTTCCTCAACTGCCGACCCGCTTGTCTGGTTCCTGCTTTTTATAATTGCAACAACGCTTGTTGTAGTTTTCGGCGTTAATAACGGAATTGAAAAGCTCAGCAGAGTTCTTATGCCCGCGCTGCTTATTCTTACCGTTGCACTTTCGATTTACGTTGTAACAAGGAAGGGCGCAATGGAAGGCGTTAAATATTATCTCCTTCCGAATATTAAGGATTTAAGCGTTAAAACCTTCCTTGCGGCTCTCGGCCAGCTGTTCTATTCAATGTCGCTTGCTATGGGTATTATGATAACCTACGGCTCATATTTCTCAAAGGAAGAGCATATTGAAAAGGCAACAAGGCATATTGAGATTTTTGATACTGCAATCGCATTTCTCGCAGGTCTTATGATTATCCCCGCAGTTTTCGTTTTCTCAGGCGGAGATAAGGAAGCGCTCGGAACGGGACCGTCTCTGATGTTTGTAACCCTGCCCAAGGTATTCAACTCAATGCCGGGCGGAAGAATCATCGGAAGCGCGTTCTTCATCCTCGTTTTATTTGCAGCAATAACGAGCTCTGTTTCCATTATGGAGGCTATCGTTTCGGGACTTATAGACGCTTTTAATATCACCAGAAACAAGGCTACCGTTTTCGTTGCAATTTTCGGAATTTTAGTAGGTATCGCGTGCTCGTTCGGCTTCGGCATATGGAGCGATTTCACCATTTTCGGCTTCGATATCCTCGATTTCCTTGATTTTGTTTCAAACAGCATTCTGCTTCCGTTTGTAGGTATGATGACGTGCATCATAGTCGGCTTCGTTATCAAGCCTGACGCAATCATCAGCGAGGTTGAGCTCAACGGCCCGTTCACTATGAAGAAATTCTACATTGCAATGGTAAAATGGGTTGCTCCGATTTTCATTTTTGCAATTCTTGTTTCAAGCATTCTTCAGGGAATCGGCATATTGACAATTTAATGATTAATATTTAAAATTAAGAGGACGGAAAAGTCCTCTTATTTTTTACGGTGATAATATGAATGTTTTTGATTTTGACAATACTATCTATGACGGCGAAAGCACGCTTGATTTGTTCTTTTACTATATTGTGAGAAAGCCGTGGATGCTCAAGCTTCTTCCAACGGTTTTAAAGGCGTTTAAAAGATACAAAAAGGGCGACGTAACGCTTGGAGAAGCGCTTGAGCATTATGCACCGCTGATTGAAAAGGACGCGCTGCGCGTTTTTGATTTTGAAAACGACCCGCCGGAATTCTGGGATAAGCATATGAAAAAAATCAAGCCGCTTTACAATGAGCTTCGCTCTGACGACGACCTTATTATCACCGCCTCCCCCGATTTCAACGTTGAGGAAATCTGCAAAAGGCTCGGCATAAAGCGCTTTCTTGCTTCAAGAATTAACAGAGAAACGGGCAGGATAGAATTTGCAAACCTGAGAGAAAATAAAATCAAGGCGTTTCTTGAAGAATACGGCGAGAGCGAAATTGAAAACTTTTACACAGACTCTCCTGAAAACGACGCTGTTCTGATTGAAAAGGCAAACCACGCCTTTGTTGTTAAGAAAAATAAAGTTACCCAAATTAAGTAATCATAATTTACAACGAACTGCTTATATGATATAATTAAACATTATAGCTAAATATTTACGAGGTAAACGATTGAAAAACGATAATGTACAAAACGATAATATTGTAATCGGAAGAAACGCCGTTCTTGAGCTTTTAAAGAGCGGACGCGAGATTGAAAACGTTATGATTGCAAAGGGCGAGCGCGAGGGCTCGGTAAAAAGCATAATTGCGCTTTGCAGGGAAAAGAAAATCGTAATCAAGGACGTTGACAAGAGAAAGCTTGATTCAATGAGCGCAGGCGCTAATCATCAGGGCGTAATTGCCTGCGTTCCCGCGCACAGCTATTCAAGCGTTGAGGAAATCCTTGCATACGCAGAGGAAAAGGGCGAAGCCCCGTTTATCATCATCTGCGATGAAATTGAGGACAGCCACAATTTAGGCGCGATTATACGAACGGCTGAGGCGTGCGGCGTTCACGGCATTATTATTCCTAAAAGGCGCAGCGTTGGGCTCAACTTCATTGTGGCAAAAACCTCCTGCGGCGCGCTTGAATATATGAGAGTTGCAAGAGTCGGCAACCTTGCGCAGACCATTGAGGAATTAAAGAAGAAAAACATCTGGATATACGCTGCTGATATGGACGGCCAGCGCTGGGATAAAACTGATTTTTCAGGCGGTGCGGCGCTTGTTGTTGGCAACGAGGGCAGCGGAGTAGGCAGGCTCATCAAGGAAAAATGTGATGTGACGGTCAGCCTTCCGATGCTCGGCAGAGTAAATTCCCTGAACGCCTCGGTTGCGGCAGGAATTATTATGTACGAAATCGCAAGGCAGAGGCTTAGCTGATAAAAAATAACGGTGAGAAAATGAGCGAGAATTTATCAATTGATGAAATAATCAAGCGTGCTCAGCAGATAAAATCCGAGGCTGAAAAGCAGCTTGCCGCTGCTGAAAAGAGCCTTGATGAAAAGGCAAAGCAGGCAATCGAAGAGGTTGTAGTTGACGAAAAAGCGGTTGCAAAGCGAATTGCCAAGGCTTATGAGCAGGTGGAAGAGGAAGAGGATGTTAAGGAATACATCCCCTCTAAAGCTGCACCCAAAAATAAAGAAGCTGACAGCGGCGATGACGTAAAAATCGCTGAGGCTAAGGCAACAGGCAAAACCGTTGAAATGAATATCAGCACTGACGAAAACGACGATGATATCAAGATAGCCGACGGCAAAACAAGGACCTTCGGCAACGATAACAGAGCTGAGGAAAAGACAATTCAGGCGTCCTTTGTTTCAACAACTCCGAACGAAAAAGCAGAATCTGACCTTGAGCCTATTCCCACAATAGTTTCTGCTCAGCACGTCAAGGCGTTCAACAAGGACGGCGAGGAGGTTGAGCTCGAGGAGGAAACGGGCTTTCAGATTAAGCTTGAGGGCTTTGATGAAAACATTGATACGGTTGAAACGATTGATGAAGAGGTTGCCGAAAAGGAGCTTGAAAAGAGGC
Source organism: uncultured Clostridia bacterium (assembly GCA_946628455.1). GTDB lineage: Bacteria > Bacillota > Clostridia > Oscillospirales > Acutalibacteraceae > Eubacterium_R. The sequence continues at coordinate 3,687 of CAMOWP010000074.1, forward strand.
GCGAGGAAAAAATCGGAAAATTCCGCCTCTTCGGCCCTGACGAAGCAGAAATGCAGCTTGGAGATATTTCAGTTGCGGCGGATGATTACGATACGGAAAGCGAAAGGGATTCCTTCCTTGAGCGCCTTGTTTCAAAAAGAACAGCTATTATGATGAAGCTTGTTCTGACTGTAATTCTTTTTATTCCGCTTTTCCTTTTAACAAAATTCAGGGACAGCTCATATTTCCCCCTTTTCCTGTCAACTCACGGCACTTATTTCGGGTTTGTTCTTGCGTTTTACGCACTGATACTCCTTATTAATTTTAATATTATTGCCCACGGCTTTAACTTTAAGAAAGGAATCAATTCCGATTTTCCGATTTCCGTTGCCTCGCTCGGTATTCTGGCGCACACCATTGTTTCGGCTGTTAATGTAGGGCTGTGGTACGATAACGGCGTTCTGCTTCCCGCGGCGGGAACGTTTGCAATGCTTATGTCTCAGCTCGGAAAGTGGAACATGATGAACAGGCTTGTTCTTAACTTTGATTTCATTTCAAACAAAAAGAGCAAATATACCGTTGAAAATATTACGAATAACGTTGACGCGGAAATCATAAGCAGGGGCGCCGTTGAAAAGGAGGAGCCGCTGCTCAAGATGAGCGTTAAGTGCGATTTCCCGACCAATTTCCTTGAAATATCATGTAAGAGCGAGCCCGCAGATAAAATATCAAGAAGGATTTTCTTTATTGATATTGTCCTTTGTGTAGTGCTTTTCGGAGCCCTGGCGTTCTTCTTCAATGATGTAAACACCGCGATTAACATTTCGCTTTCCGCGCTTGTTATTTCGCTTCCCGTTGCGTCGCTGTTCATTACTAACCTGCTGTTGTCTGACATATCAAACCAGCTTTCCGAATATGAATCCGTAATATGCGGCTACGAGGGCGCATATATGACTCAGAGCGCCGACGCAGTAGTTATGGAAGCAGCAGACCTGTTTGCCAATAACGCCTGTGAATTGCACGGAATCAAGACCTTCGGCGGCGCAAAGGTTGATGACGCAATTATCAACGCAGCCGCCGTTATGATTCAGACCAAAAGCCCGCTTGCCCACGTTTTTGACGATATTATTATCGGCAAGCAGTCAATTCTTCCAAAGGTTGAGGGTATAACCTACGAGGAAAAAATGGGCACCTCGGCGTGGATTTACAAAAAGAAAATCCTGGTAGGAACGCGTGAAATGATGATGAAGCACGACGTTTCCGTTCCGCAGGAAAGCTTTGAAAAGAAATATACCATCAAGGACAGAAAAGCGCTTTACCTCGCCGTTGACGGAAAGCTCAAGGCAATGTTTGTAGTAAGCTACAGCGCCGACCCCGACCTTAAGCGAGAGCTCAGAAAGCTTGAAAAGAGCGATATAACGCTGATTGTTAAAAGCGCTGACCCGTATATAAACGAGGAAAGCCTGCGTGAGCTGTTCAGCCTGCCCGAGGGCTTCATAAGGGTTATGAATTATTCAGCCGCAAGGGTTTACGATAAATACTCAAACCTCGACGTTGAAAAATCCCCTGCATACGTAGTTCACAGCGGAACGGCGCTCGGCTTCGTTTCGGCAATGCGCGGCGCGGGAATCCTTGCTTCGTCAAGAGGGCTCATCTCCTTCCTTGTAACCTTCGGCTCGGTTATCGGAATCGTAGGAATCGCCCTGCTTGGCTTCATTCAGGCGTTCTCGGAGATTACCGCCTTCGGCATAATTCTTTTCCAGATTATCTGGACAACCTTTATGTTCATCGTAACGAAATTCAAAAGCATAGGATTATAAAAAGCAACCGCAAAAGGGGCGCCCCAAGCGGTTGCTTTTTTTAGAGTTATGTCCAACTTAACCTATTCTTTTGTACTATTTTTACGAATTTTTTGAGGCTTCCGTTCATTGAAGCATAATACTCCGTGCCTTTGTATTTTATAAGCAGATTGTCGCATCCGTCGTTTGTAGGATAAACGTAATAAGTTTTGCCGTTTTTTACGATTGTTACACGAACGGTATCAAAAAAGCAAGCGGGTGTTTCCAAAGTCCCGGGAAATGAATTCCTACCCGAACAGAAGGTTTCAATAAATCTTTTGTCTTCTTTATCGGTTATTTCAACAACTTTTTTGTTTTCCAAATCGGAAATTGTAACTGACTCGGCATCATTGAAGTAAAAGCTTTTGGTAATGAATGCTGAACGAATACCGAAAAACAGTCCTATTGCAATAACGATACAAGTTACCGCTGTTACTATCTTTTTCATAATTCCTAATTCTTAACTCCTTTTAACCACTGCGCCCATACGCCGAAAACTTCGCGGGTGAAGAAGGTGGGCTTTGCACGTTTTGACGAGCCTGACGGAATTGAAGAAGCGTTAAGCCCGTTCTTTTTGCAAATCATCGCCGCGCGGTACTGATGATACTCGCTTGTTGCAACCGCAACATCGTATGAAAAGCCGTTTTCATCAATTATCTTTTTGGCATTGGCAACGTTCTGGTCCGTGTTGGTTGATTTATCTTCAATAAAAATTCGCATACCGTCAATACCGTAGTCCTGCGTCATAAGATTATAAATGCACTGTCCCTCTGATAAATCCTCATCGGGTCCCTGACCGCCCGTTGCAATAGCAACAGCCTCGGGGTGCTCCTTCAAATAATTTGAAGCGACTATGCACCTTTCTCTTAAAGTATTGCTCGGAACGCTGCCCCTTATCTGACAGCCGAGAACAAGAACGGTGCTCTGATTATCTGCCGTGTATTCCGAATGCTTAACAACCTTTGCAAGCGTTGCAAAAAATAAGCTGAAAAAGATTATAACAAGCACGCAGAAAACGGAAATAATTGCCTTTCCGCTTCCATTCTGCCGGAGCTTTTTAATGAATTCAACAAGCGGAGTCCAGAATATTCCCGCCCCGATAAGTATACCCGAAACACAAAAGCCAAAAAGGTTACCTGCGTTTATTACGCCGAGTGAAACGAGAGGTCCGATATATAAATTTAGAATGTATAACCCTGCAAGTATTAGAATAATTCTTATAATCATAATAATCACCAAGGTTATTCTATTTCTTTTTGTCATAGTTATCAAGCCTTTTATCAATTAATCTTTTGACGCCGTAGCAAAGCAGCGCCACAAAAAATGTCAAAAAGCCGAAGATAAACATAAAGAGTACGGGAACGAACGAGCGGTCAATTATTCTAATTAGAAACAGCGCAATAAAAATATAGCTCAGAAACGCAAGCGCAAGTGCCTTTTTATATGTTATTTTTATTATCTGGCGCTTATCAAAAAGGACGTTAAGCCTTATCGCGGCAATGTAGAAAATGAGATTTCCGAGCACTATCGCAAAAAACGAAACGGCTGAAAAGATTATTTCCCAGTGATTATAAAAGAGAATTCTGAAATTATAATCGCAGTATATTTCACAAAATCCGCCGAGCAACGCACCGAAGGCACAGCAGAAAGCCGCAACAGCAAAGCAGATATTGAATATGTTTAAAATATTCTTTTCGTTTGCGACTTCTTCAACCTTGATTTTCGCTTCTTCTCTTTTTTCGCCGTTTAAAAGCTCGTCAACCGAAACACCGAGTATTTCTGCAAGCTCGGGCAGCAGCGAAATATCGGGCATACTGTCGCCGTTTTCCCATTTTGAAACAGCCTTGTTGCTGAGACTCAGCTTTTCGGCGAGCGCGCTCTGAGTAAGATTATGTTCCTTTCTCAGCTTTGCGATAAAAGCGCCGATTTTTTTCGTATCCATACTCTTTCTCCTCGGTTTTTCTGAAATAATTGTAGCCTGATATGCGGATTATTACAAGAAACAGTCGGTAGAATTAATCCACCGACTGTAGAATTTCGCCTTATTTTACCTTCACGGATTTGATTTTACTCCACTTTGTGTAAACCTTTTCGCCGCCTCCCTGGTCCTTATAGGCGCGAACTCTTACATAATACTTTTTCTTTGATTTCAGCTTTTTAATGGTTTTTTTGCTGTTTTTGAAGCCCTTGATTTTAATTGTTTTTGCGCCCTTCATATTCTTTTTGAGCGAGTACTGAAGCTGATATCCCGTTCCGTCCTCAAACTGTCTCCACTGAGCCGTGAGCTGCTTTTTCTTTGCGCTTTTAACGTAAAGGGTCGGAGCCTTGAGGTTTATTTTTGCCGAAAGCCCTTCGAATTTACAAAGCGAAACGGAGCTTTTATCAAGGAGCTTAATATAATATTTTCCCGTTCCTTTTATGTAGCCCTTCGAATCAACAATTTTGAAAACCTTGCTGTTTGAGCTTTTATATGTCAGCTGAGAATTCGGTACGGAAATATAGTCCGTGCAATAGCCTGCGAACAGACAGGTTATATAAAGCTTGTAGTACTTGTCCTTAACAGCTGTGCTTGAAAGCTTGAAGCGCTTTGTGTAACGGTAGCTCACGTTAACGCTTTTTGAATACGCTTCGTTTGAAAAATCGGAGTACTCGGCAGCGCTTTCATCCTCTGAGAAAATTGCATAGTAAGAATCTGTTTTATTATATTTAAAAGCAGCAATTCCAATGCTTTTTATATTTTCATAACCTGTTGAAAGCGCCTGAAGAGATGAAAAGAAATCGGTGTAATTATCGCTGCTTTCGGTAAAAATGCGCTTGCCGTACTGCGGATAAATGAATTCCATCGGGGTAGAATCGGCGCATTTTTCCTCGTATTCGGTTTCTGTGTGCTTTATCTCGCCGCCGATAATCATTTCAGCCGCCCTGAGCTTAGCAAAAGCCTCAAGCGAGGAATCAAAGCTTATCTCCTCAAGCCCGTTTTCCTTTCGCTCTGCATTTATCTGTGAAAGCGTTGTTTTGGCAACTGAATTGTACTGCGTTCCCGAAACCTTTATCGTGAAGCAGTATGACGGAGTTGCTGCCATTGCAGGCACAGCAGCAAGCATAGCGCAAGCCGCGATAATTATTGAAATAAAAACGGATAACAGTTTTTTCATAACTTTGCTCCTCTTTTAGTTTATAATATTTTAACATTATATAACCGCATTGTCAAATGCGAACGGCTGTCAGAAAAAAAGCCGACTTTACAAAGGGGTGCCCGTCGTAAAGAATGTTCGCCCAAAAATGGCATCTTTTTCGCGAT
>CAMOWP010000075.1 GCA_946628455.1 uncultured Clostridia bacterium
AATAGTAACGCTTTCTTCGCCGATAGCGGCGGAGATGGTTTCAAGCCCTACGGGGCCGCCGTTATAGTTTCTTATCATAGTTCTCAGGAGCCTTCTGTCAACAGAATCAAGCCCGAGCTCGTCAATTTCCATTGAAGAGAGCGCCTCGGAAGCGGCTTCCTTTGTAATTACTCCGTCATACTTAACCTCGGCAAAATCCCTTGCTCTTTTAAGCAGGCGGTTTGCAATACGCGGAGTTCCTCTTGAGCGGCTCGCAATCTGATACGCGCCGTCGCTGTCAAGCGGGATGTTGAGAATTCCCGAGGAGCGCTTAACAATCTGCGCAAGCTCTTCGTTTTTATACATCTCAAGCCTGAGTATTACGCCGAAACGGTCACGAAGCGGAGCAGAAATCTGACCTGCTCTCGTTGTTGCACCGATAAGAGTAAACTTAGGCAGACTGAGCTGATAGCTTCTTGCGGACGGACCCTTGCCGATAATAATATCAATCTTGCCGTCCTCCATTGCGGGATAGAGAATTTCCTCAACCGTTCGGTTAAGGCGGTGAATCTCGTCAATAAAGAGAACGTCGCCGCTTTCAAGGTTTGAAAGAATTGCAACGAGGTCGCCCTGCTTTTCAATTGCAGGACCTGACGTGATTCTGATATTAACGCCCATTTCGTTAGCTACGATTCCCGCAAGGGTTGTTTTACCGAGACCCGGAGGGCCGTAAAGCAAAACGTGGTCAAGAGGCTCGTTTCTGAGCCTTGCCGCCTGAATGTAAATGCTGAGGTTTTCCTTAGCCTTTTCCTGACCGATATAATCAGAAAGCTGCTTGGGTCTCAGCGAATTTTCAATTTCGGTATCTTCACTTGTGTATTCGGGAGCGGAAAGCCTGCTCTCAAAATCCATTTCATTTTCAATCATATGTTTTCACCAAAAATATCAATTATTCTTAAAGCTGTGATGAGAGCATTTTCAGCCCTTTTCTTACCATATCGTCAACACTGAGAGACTTATCCATTGAGCCGACTGCCGCTGCGGAATCGCTTCTGTCAAACCCGAGGGAAACAAGCACCTCAACGGCTTCGCCTGCGTTTGAGCCTGATGTAACCTGCTGAATACCCTCAACAACCGAAGCAGCCGAGGTTGAAAGCCCTGCCATTTTATCCTTGAGCTCAAGAACAACTCTTTCTGCAGTTTTTTTGCCAACTCCGTTTGCCTGCTGAATCGACCTTGCGTCTCCGCTTGAAACAGCGATAGAAAGCCTGTCAGGCGGGAGGACGGAAAGAATAGCCATTGCAGCCTTTGGACCGACTCCGCTGACTGTTATAAGCAGCTTGAACGCTTCGAGCTCAGCTTCTTCGTAAAAGCCGTATAAATCCATTGCGTCCTCGCGAACTGATAAATGTGTAAAAAGATTGACCTCCTTGCCTGCGCTCGGGAGCTGGCGGAGCGTTGTCATACTGATAAAGCACTTGAAACCTACCCCGCCGCATTCAACAACCGCGAAGGTTGGCTCGGCATAGGTTAACATTCCCTTAACATTGTAAATCATTTTATATCTCCAAACTGTTCATTAATTAACTTATTAAGCTTTCCTATAGAGGAGCCGTTAACGTGGGCGTGGCAGATAGCCATTGCAAGCGCGTCGGCTGTATCGTCAGGCTTGGGAACGGATTTTAGCTTAAGGATATTCTTGGTCATCTCCTGAACCTGCTTTTTTTCGGCTCTGCCGTAGCCCGTTACGGACTGCTTGACCTGAAGAGGGGTATATTCAAAAATATCCTTGTTGTACATCTGCGCCGCAAGAGTTATAACTCCCCTTGCCTGCGCAACGTCGATAACGGTTTTCTGATTCGAGTTATAGAAAAGCTTTTCCATACTCATTGCCTCAGGCTTATACTTTTCAAAAAGATAGCACATATCGTTATAGATTATCTGAAGCCTTTCGGGGAAAGGAGTATTTGCTTCAGTTGTTATTGCTCCGTAGCCGAGAACGTTAAAGCGTGCGTTGCTGTATTCAATTACGCCCCATCCGACTATTGCATAGCCCGGGTCAATGCCTAAAATAACCATAACACATACTACCCCATATTTATTCAGCATATTATAACACATCAATAACACAAATGCAATAATTAATATATTAAATTATAATAAAAAAATAAGAAGCGTAAAAACGCCTCTTATTTAACAATATAGTTTATTGAATTTTCATCGCACCAGTTAATAGCTTTTTTAATGAGATAGTTATTCTGGAATTCCTCATAGCCCTCTGAAAGGTGAGGATAAGCGTTGAAATATTTCCAGAACGCCTCGTTATACTCATCCTTATCTGTTATGGCGTTGAGCTTGGCTTTGAGCTTATCGCTTCCTACAGCTTCAATATAAGCCTTTGAAATTTCCGTTCTGCTGACTCTGAAATAAGGAATACATTTCATTGAAAGCATAAATTCGGACTCACTCATATGCTCGGGTCTGTCATTATCGGCAAAGTCATAGTGATTTTTAATGTTGTAAGTGCTGAGAGAAAACCAATACTGTCCTTCATCCCCCCAGCCTTTTTTGAGCGCTTCCTCATCAAGAACAAAAGTTTTCATACTTATTTCCTTCCTCATTTTATAAATTTTCGGTAAACGAGCCCTCGCCTCTCTGAAGAGACGTTACGCCTGTTCTTGCAAGCTCTATAATACCGAAATGGCTTTCAATATAATCAACAAATTCGTCTATCGTTTCGCCCTCGCCCGTAAACTCAAGAGTTATACTTTCAAGCGAAATATCAAGAACTCTTGCGCCGTATTTAACGTTAAACGCAAGCAGCTCGTTTTTCTTATCAACGCCCTTAACGGCAGCCTTGACGAGCAGAAGCTCAGAGGACACCGAGTTTTCGGGAGTCAGCTCCGCAACCTTTTTAACTATTTCAAGCTTTGCAAGCTGGCGCTTAATCTGCCTGAAATTTTCAGGCTCGGTTATGCACTCAATAGTCATTCGCGAGAATTTTTCATCCTCGGTCTCGGAAACGGTAAGGGAGGAAATGTTATAACCCCGCCTTGAGAAAAGCCCTGCAACCCGCTGAAGTACACCGCTTTCGTTATCAACGAGAACGGACAGAACAATTTTATCTTCCATCACAGCTCCTCCTTAACTCCGTCGGGCAGCATCATAGGCAGAACGGTTGAATCAGGGCTGATTCTGCATTCAACAAGAACGGGTCCGTCATACTCCATCGCCTGCTGCACAACTGCTTCAATATCATCATTTGTATCAATTCTAAGGCTCCTTACTCCGAAGCCCTCTGCGACCTTAACAAAATCGGTTTTTCGGTCAGGCTCGGTAGCGGAATACCTTGCGTTGTAGAAAAATTTCTGCCACTGGTGCACCATTCCGAGAATCCTGTTATCCATTATAAACATCTTAATTGGCAGGTTGTAGGAAACAACGGTTGCAAGCTCGGCAAGATTCATATGAAAGCCGCCGTCGCCGGCAAACATTATAACCTGATTATCGGGCTTTCCGATTTTTCCGCCGATTGCCGCGCCGAGCGAATAGCCCATAGTTCCGAGGCCGCCCGATGTAAGAAGCGTTCTCGGGTGCTTAAACTTATAAAACTGAGCAACCCAGAGCTGATGCTGACCGACGTCTGTAACGATAATCGCATTCTCGTCGCTTTTGCAATCAACCGCTTCAATAAGCCTCTGAGGGTTAACGTAATCGCCGAGCTGCTCCTGAACGAAAGGCTTTTCGTTGGCTGAAATTTCAGCTCTCCAGGCGCTGTGGTCGAGCTGCTCAATCTTTTGAGTGAGAAGCGGAATTACATCCTTCAAATCTCCCCTGATATGATAGCGTGAATTGATGTTTTTATCCATTTCAGCCGCGTCGATATCAATATGAATTATCTCGGCATTTGGCGCAAAGCCTCCCCTGCTGCCCGTTACGCGGTCAGAAAACCGCGCGCCGCAGGTTATAAGAACGTCGCAATCGTGCGCCGCCTTCTGGCAAGCGGGATGACCGTGCATTCCGATTAACCCGAGGTGAAGCGGATGACCGTTCGGGAACGCGCCAAGCCCCATAAGAGTTGAAACAACGGGCGCGTCAGCCTTTGAGGCAAAGGTGACTAAATCCTCCTTAACCTCAGAAATTATCGTGCCTCCGCCAACATAGATAAGAGGTTTTTTAGATTTTGAAATAAGCTCTGCCGCGCGCTCAACGCTCTCTTCACCCGGAAGCGGAAAGGCTTCCCTTTCAACCTTTCTTTCAGGAGTGAATTCGCACAAAGCGCTTGTGATATCTCTCGGAATATCAACCACTACGGGACCAGGCCTGCCGCTCTGAGCAATTTTGAACGCTCTGCGGATGCTCGGCGCTAAGTCCTCAATATGCTTAATCAGGAAATTGTGCTTTGTTATAGGCATCGTAATACCCGTTATATCAATCTCCTGGAAGGTATCGCGTCCGATAAGGTTATTGGAAACGTTTGCCGTTATTGCAACAACGGGAACCGAATCCATATATGCGGTTGCAATTCCCGTAACGAGATTCGAGGCGCCGGGACCGGAGGTTGCAAAGCATACGCCTACCTTGCCCGTTGCTCTTGCGTAACCGTCTGCAGCGTGAGCCGCTCCCTGCTCGTGTGACGTGAGAATATGCTTAAAGCTGTCACCGTGCTTATAAAGCTCATCGTAAATGCCGAGAATAGTTCCGCCGGGGTAGCCGAAAACGGTATCTACGCCCTGCTCTTTTAACACTTCAAGAACAATCTGCGCACCTGTGAGCTTCATACGTTTCCCTCCTTTTCATTCTACGTGATATAAACGCAATATAAACATATGTATTTTAGTGCATTTTATTTTTAATGTCAAGAGTTAATACTTGTATTTTTAATCAATTTAGAGTATTATCAAAAGGGGCGATAATATGAAAATCAAAAATAACCATCCTTCTCCTCAGTTTGCAAGAGAAAGCATTGTGCTTCTCAACGGAGAATGGGAATTCAATTATGAAAAAAGAAAAAGCAAGGTTAGATTCAGCAAGGATTACACGCTGGCAAAAAGGCTGCTTAAGGAAAACAGCTTTCCGTATAAAATAAACGTTCCCTTCTGCCCTGAAAGCGAGCTTTCGGGAATCGGCTTTACGGGCTTTATTTCAAGAGTTATGTACAGAAAAGCTGTTAACATCAAAAAGAACGGCAACCGCGTTTTTCTCAATATCGGTGCGGCTGATTACCTGACTACAGTGCTTGTAAACGGAATCCCCTGCGGGAGGCACAAGGGCGGCTACACGCCGATTTCTCTTGAAATTACCGACGCTGTAAAGGACGGCGAAAACGAGATATTCATATTATGCGAGGACGACGTTAAGAATTCCCTTATCTGCCGCGGAAAGCAGAGCGAGGAGCTTTTGAGCCACGGCTGCGATTATACGCGAACAACGGGAATCTGGCAGGACGTATATATTGAATACAAGCCGCAGAATTACATAAAGAGCATTAAGCTTTACCCCGACCCTGACAACGGAATTCTTACTGTTTTCGCACAGCTTGAGGGCTCGGGAAACCTTTGTGCCGAAGCGTTTTACAACGAAAAAGCTGTTGGCAAAGAAAGCCTCAATTCTACAAACGGCACAGCCGTTTTACAGCTTAAGCTCGACGAGATTCACCTTTGGGAGCTTGGAAACGGCAGGCTTTACGATTTGAAGCTGACATTTGGAGACGACGCCGTTTACAGCTATTTCGGGCTCAGAAGTGTTAAGCTTGAAAATATGAAATTCTTCCTCAATAACAAGAGCGTTTTTATGCGGCTTGTGCTTGACCAGGGCTTCTACCCAAAGGGCATTTACACGCCTGAAAACGATGAAGAAAGGCTTGCTGACATAAGGCTTTCAATGAAGCTCGGCTTCAACGGTGCAAGGCTTCATCAGAAGGTGTTCGAGCCGCGCTATCTCTATCTTTGCGACAGAGAGGGTTATATGGTCTGGGGCGAATATCCCAACTGGGGACTTGATTATTCGGACCCGAGAGCAGTTGACATTTTCCTTGCAGAATGGGGTGAAGCGCTTGAGAGAGATTTCAACCACCCGTCAATTATCGGCTGGTGCCCTTTTAACGAGACCTGGGATTATAAGGGCAGAAAGCAATACGACCCGCTGCTTGCAGCTGTATATGACTACACGAAGGCTGTTGATTCGACCCGCCCGTGCATCGACACAAGCGGAAACTTCCACGTTAAAACTGATATTTATGACCTTCACGATTACAGATACGACCCCGAGGAATTCAAAAAAAGCTTTGACAGATTTGTTACAGAGAACTATCTATACGAGCACGTTCTGCTTGACAATAAAAACCGTCAAGTATATAATGGAGAGCCTGTATTCATCAGCGAATACGGCGGAATCAAGTGGGAGTCTGACAAGGCGCATAAATCCTGGGGCTACGGCGTGGACGTAAAGACAGAAGAGGAGTTCCTTGAGCGCTACGCAGGGCTTACAAAAGCCATTATTGACAACCCGAAATTATTCGGCTTCTGCTACACTCAGCTTTATGACATTGAGCAGGAGCAAAACGGGCTTGTAACATATACAAGAAAACCGAAATTCAGCGAGAAAACATATAAAAAAATCAGAGCCGTAAACACTCTTACGGCTGCTGTTGAAAAAGATGAAAGCGAAGGTTAAAGCAAAGAATGAAACTTGGAATGGTAGGTCTGCCAAACGTTGGCAAAAGCACACTATTTAACGCAATCACAAACGCGGGAGCACAAAGCGCAAACTATCCGTTTTGCACTATTGAGCCAAATGTGGGAATGGTATCAGTTCCCGACGAGAGGCTTGATAAGCTCGCAGAGATGTACAACCCCGATAAATTCACGCCCGCAACAATAGAATTTGTTGACATTGCAGGGCTTGTAAAGGGCGCAAGCAACGGCGAGGGGCTCGGAAACAAGTTCCTTTCGCACATCAGAGAGGTTGACGCAATTATTCACGTTGTGCGCTGCTTTGATAACGATGACATAACGCACGTTGACGGCAGCATTGACCCGAAGAGGGATATTGAAACTATCAACCTTGAGCTGATTCTTTCAGACCTTGACATCCTTCAGAGACGCGTTGATTCAAGGAAAAAAGCAATGAAGGGCGACAAGACGATTGCAAACGAGGTTGCTTTTCTTGAAAGGCTTGTAAGCGAGATGGAAGCGGGCAAGACAGCGCGCGCTGTTGAGATTTCAGAGGACGAGGCTGAATACCTTAAGGAGGTTGCGCTTCTAACAATCAAGCCTGTTATCTACGCCTGCAATATGGGCGAAAACGATTTCATTGACGGAATAGAAAACAACAAATACTATCAGGCAGTTAAGGCGATTGCAGACGAGGAGGGCGCTGAAACCTTCCCTATCTGCGCAGAGATGGAGGCTGAAATAGCTGAGCTTGACGCAGACGAAAAGGCTATGTTCCTTGAGGATATGGGGCTTGAAACGTCAGGCCTTGACAGACTTATCAAAAAGAGCTATTCGCTTTTAGGCCTTATTAGCTACCTCACCGCAGGCAAGCCTGAGGTCAGGGCGTGGACAATAAAAAAAGGCACTAAGGCTCCGCAGGCTGCAGGTAAGATTCATACAGACTTCGAGCGCGGCTTCATCAGAGCCGAGGTTGTTGCTTACGATGACCTTATGAGATGCGGCACAATGGCTGCCGCTAAAGAACAGGGTCTTGTTCGCAGCGAAGGTAAAGAATACGTTATGAAGGACGGAGATATTGTTTTATTTAGATTCAATGTTTAAAATATGTTAAATCCGTGATTTATAATAAAAAATCTATGGTAATTGTTGTAAAAATGTCTAATTTTATTAAAAACAGTTGACTATTTGTCAAATTTGAGATACTATATATTTTAAGAAAATGTCACAGAGAGAGCAAATACACGAGGAGAATGCATCTATGGATGAAGAAGCTCTTCTCCGAAAGGCAAAAGAGGGTAATTCCAATGCGACTGACAAATTAATAATCCGATACCGAAGCGATGTTGAGGCTATTGCAATGAAATATATCGCTTCGCCGCTTGAAAAGGACGATTTAACCCAGGAGGGTATGATCGGATTATTGGCTGCAATTAAATCTTACAGTAATGAAAAAGGGGCAAAATTCAAAACTTACGCGTCCCGCTGTATAGATAATTCAATCAAAACGGCTCTAAAGAAGCTGTCAAGAATGAAAGATATTCCCCAGTCAAACATAGTTGCCCTTGATGACGACATTTTTGAAAATCAGTTCAGCTTAAGTGCAGAAGACGAATATCTTGCAAAGGAAAGCGTTCAGGCTTTATCGGATATTCTGTACGAAGAACTTTCTCGTTTTGAAAACGAAGTACTAAGGCTCTATATCGTTGGTTGTTCATACAACGAGATAGCTGACAAACTCGGCAAGAATACTAAGGCGATAGATAACGCAATTCAGCGTATTCGCAAGAAACTCAGTGGAGTTGCTTATTGAATATTTCCCCAGCATCACGGTTTTGATTTTGCTAACACTGCTAACGTAAACATTAAAACCACTTTTCCCCCGGCAAAATCTTTAGAGAGGTAGAAA
>CAMOWP010000076.1 GCA_946628455.1 uncultured Clostridia bacterium
GAGCCGATATAGCCGAGGCCGCCTGTTACTAAAATTGCCATTTTATTACCTCCGTAATATGTGAAAAATTAAGTGCCGATTAATATGCCTTGCCCCAGTAGAGAAGCTGCTTCGCAGGCTTGCCGCAGCAAACGCATTTATCGCTTATCTCTTCCTGCTCAAACGGAATGCAGCGCGAGCCTACTCCCGTGATTTCTTTAACCTTGTCCTCACATTCCTCGCTGCCGCACCACATTGCCTTGATGAAGCCGTCGCCGTTTTCCTCAAGCGCCTTTGTGATTTCGTCAAGCGTGGTTGCCTTGTAGGTCCTTCTCTCTCTGTTTTCAAGAGCAGAGGCGTAAATGCTGTCGCTTACCTCCTGAAGCTTTTCAAGGATAACCTCTTCAATGTTGTCAAGAGATACGAAGGTCTTTTCTCTGTTGTGGCGTGTAACAACAACGCACTGGTTGTTTTCAATGTCCCTCGGGCCTATTTCAACGCGAACGGGAACGCCCTTCATTTCGTATTCTGCAAATTTCCAGCCGGGAGACTGCTCGCTTGCGTCAATTTTGGCTTTGCAGACCTTCTTAAGCCTCTCGCAAAGCTCGTTTGCCTTGTCAAGAACTCCCTCCTTGTGCTGAGCAACGGGGATAACCATTGCCTGAATCGGAGCAACTGCGGGCGGAAGAACAAGGCCGTTGTCATCGCCGTGAGTCATAATAATTGCGCCGATAAGCCTTGTTGTCATACCCCATGAGGTCTGGTGAGGGTAAACAAGCTTATTTTCGTTATTTGAATACTGAATGTCAAACGCTCTTGCAAAGCCGTCTCCGAAATAGTGGCTTGTGCCTGCCTGAAGCGCCTTGCCGTCGTGCATAAGCGCTTCTATGCAGTATGTGCGCTCAGCGCCTGCAAACTTGTCGCTCTCTGTTTTCTGACCCTGAACAACGGGTATGCAGAGATATTTCTGACAGAACTCAGTGTAAACGTTAAGCATTCTCTCAGTTTCTTCAATCGCCTCCTCGGCAGTCGCGTGGATTGTGTGTCCCTCCTGCCAGAGGAATTCTCTTGAGCGCAGGAAGGGGCGGGTTGTCTTTTCCCATCTTACAACCGAAACCCACTGATTATAGAGCTTGGGGAGGTCTCTGTGTGAGTGAATTATATTCTTATAATGCTCGCAGAAAAGCGTCTCCGAGGTCGGGCGAACGCAAAGGCGCTCCTCAAGAGGCTCGCTGCCTCCGTGAGTAACCCACGCACATTCGGGAGCAAAGCCCTCAACGTGGTCCTTTTCCTTTTCTAAAAGTGATTCGGGAATGAACATAGGCATACAAACGTTTTCGTGCCCCGTCTCCTTGAACATACCGTCAAGAATCCGCTGAATGTTTTCCCAGATTGCGTAACCGTAAGGGCGTATAACCATACAGCCCTTTACGCTTGTGTATTCGATGAGCTCCGCTTTTTTGCATACGTCGGTGTACCACTTAGCAAAATCCTCGTCCATTGAGGTTATAGCGTCAACCATTTTTTGCTGCTTTGCCATAATGTAACTCCTTAATATTTATTGCATAATATTATATAATATTTCACTCAATATGTAAACTATTATTTTTCTTATAATTTATATACACGAAAAACCAAATGTATAAATAAATGATTAATTTTATATTGCAAAAAATATTTACAGTGCTATAATAAGGGAATAAGATATATGCAAATATCTTAATTATTTTATTAATATATACAACATATTGATTGGAGGCATGTTGATGACATATGCTCCTATACTGATGAAGCTCGATTTGGGCAAGGAAATTGCCGAAGAGCTTGAAATTGAGGAAATCTTCTCCTTCACTCTGTTCGGGCAGAAAATATCGGTTGATGAAACTACGGTTGTGTCGTGGATAATTATTGCGGTTATGACCGTCCTCGCGCTGATACTGACGAGAAACCTTAAGGTCGAAGGCCCGATTTCAAAGAGGCAGGCGTTCCTTGAAATGCTTTATGAAAAGGGCGAGGGCTTCTTTAAAGGCTTAATTGGCGAAAAAGGGCACGGCTACATCCCGTGGCTTATGAGCATGGCGCTGTTCATCGGCTGCTGTAACATCATCGGAATCTTTTCGCCTACCTTCTTCGGCTCGCTCAAGGCGCCGACTAAGAGTATGCAGGTAACCGCGGTAATGGCGCTGACGAGCATATTTGTGGTTGAGCTGGCAAGCTTCAGGGCAAAGGGCTTCAAAGGGCGCCTCAAGGCGTTTGCAGAGCCAATCTGGATTATAACGCCGATAAATATTCTTGAGGTGTTCACTAAACCGCTTTCCCTCGCGATGCGACTTTTCGGTAACGTGCTCGCGGCGTTTACGATTATGGAGCTTATCAAAATCGTAACGCGCAACACAGTTTTACCAATCTTTCTGAGCTTATACTTTGATATATTTGACGGCCTTCTTCAGGCGTATATTTTCGTTTTCTTAACCGCTCTTTATATCGAGGAGGGTATAGTTGAAACGGAAAAGCCGCCTAAGGAAAAGAAGAAAAAGAAAAAACGCAAATATAAAGAGGTTAAAGCATAAACAAATATATTAATTATAAAGGAGATATAATTATGGGACTTATTGCTATTGGTGCAGCTATTGCTGTTTTGGTAGGTATCGGCGCAGGTATCGGAATCGGTATGGCAACAGGTAAAGCCGTTGAGGGAATTGCACGTCAGCCTGAGGCATCAGGTAAAATCCAGACCTCGCTTCTTTTAGGTTGTGCTCTCGCTGAGGCTACCGCTATTTACGGACTTATCGTAAGTATTCTTATTATCTTTATGCTTAAATAAGCAACTCGAAAGGACACAGTAAAATGTTAAAGTTTGACTGGAATGCGGTATTCACGCTTGTAAACCTTATCATTTTTTACCTTCTTATGAAAAAATTCCTTTTCGGAAGAATAAAGAAGGTTATTGATAAAAGGCGCGAGCTCCTTGACAGCGAGTTCAAAAAGGCTGAGGAAACAAATGCCGAGGCTGAGAATAAGCTCAGGGATTATGAAAATAAGATTTCTGACTATAAAAACGAGGGCAGAAAGATTATTGATGACGCAAGAGAAAACGCAAGGGTTGAATACGATAAAATACTTGACAGAGCGGAAAATGACGCCAATGCTCTGAGAGCCGACGCCGAGCGCGAAATTGAAGAGGAGCGCCAGGCGGCAAGAAGAGCGTCAAAGGAGGAAATTGCCTCCCTTGCTCTGCAGGCGGCTGAAAAGGTTGTAGGCAAGAGCGTTTCCGCCGATACCGACAGCGCAATATTTGATGAATTTTTAAATGAGAGTAGTGATGAATAATGGTTAATAACATTGAAAAGTATATCGCTAAGCTCTTAAAGTCAAATGCGGGCGCAGGCGATATCGACAAAGCTAAGGCAATTTTTGATTCAACTAAAGAGGTAGTTGAAATTCTTGATAACCCTTCAATTCCGAGGCCCGAAAGGGAAAAGGCTATTAACGAGCTTTTCCCCGCTTCGGTAAGAGAGACTGTTCTCAGCCTCAGCGATAACTGCTCGTGCGTTGATTTCGGCGAGCTTGCAAAGGCTTATCTCGCTGAGCTTGACAGGCAGAGCAACGTTGTAACCGCAGTTATTACCTGTGTTACAGAGCCTGATGAGAAGCAGCAGAATGGGCTTAAGGATTTTGTTAAAAAGGAAACGGGAGCCTCAGAGGTTAAGCTTGAAATTGTAAAGGACGATTCCATTATCGGCGGCTTTATTATTCAGGCAGGCAGCAGGCTTTATGACAGAAGCCTTAAAACAAAACTTGAAAAAATCAAGGAAAGCGTTAGTGAAAACGCAAGGAAAAACACAAGCGTTGACACAAGCGGAATTATATCCATCCTCAAGGAGGATATAAAGGAATATGAGTTTGCAACCTCAAGCGAGGAAATAGGAACCGTTATCAGCGTCGGCGACGGCATTGCAACCGTTCACGGGCTTGATTCCGTTATGTACGGTGAAATCGTTATCTTTGAATCAGGCATAAAGGGAATGGTTCAGGATATCAAAAAGAACACCGTCGGCTGTATTATCTTCGGCGCTGACAGCGATATCTGCGAAAACTCAAGAGTTAAGAGAAGCCACAAGATGGCGGGCGTTCCCGTTGGCGACGGCTTTATAGGAAGAGTTGTTAACGCTCTCGGCGAGCCGATTGACGGCAAGGGCGAAATCACTGCGGATGATTACCGCCTTGTTGAGCATCCCGCGCCTTCTATCGTTGACAGAAAGAGCGTATCCGAGCCTCTTGAAACGGGCATTCTTGCAATTGACTCAATGTTCCCGATAGGCAGGGGACAGCGTGAGCTCATTATCGGCGACAGGCAGACGGGCAAAACCTCAATTGCGCTTGATACAATTTTAAACCAGAAGGGTAAAAACTGTATCTGTATTTACAACGCAATAGGACAGAAGGCTTCAACCGTTGCAAAGCTTGTGGGTGACCTTAAAAAGCACGGTGCGCTTGAGTATACAATTGTTGTATGCTCCACCGCGTCTGACGCCGCTTCGCTTCAGTATATTTCACCTTATTCCGCAACTGCAATTGCAGAATATTTTATGTACAAGGGCAAGGACTGCCTTATAGTTTACGATGATTTAAGCAAGCACGCCGTTGCTTACAGAGCTATTTCGCTTCTGCTTGAAAGACCTCCCGGACGAGAGGCTTACCCCGGAGACGTATTTTATCTTCATTCACGTCTCCTTGAACGCTCAAGCAGGCTCACTCCCGAGCTCGGCGGCGGCTCAATAACCGCTCTCCCGATTATCGAAACACAGGCGGGAGACGTATCTGCTTATATTCCTACTAACGTTATTTCCATAACAGACGGTCAGATTTACCTTGAATCGGACCTCTTCTTCAGCGGTCAGAGACCTGCCGTAAACGTAGGCCTTTCTGTATCGCGTGTAGGCGGCGCAGCTCAGACAAAGGCTATGAAAAAGGCGGCGGGCTCGCTCAGAGTTGACCTTGCGCAGTACAGGGAGATGGAGGTTTTCACTCAGTTCTCCTCAGACCTTGACGACGATACAAAGGCGCAGCTCAGATACGGCGCAGGGCTTATGGAGCTTCTTAAGCAGCCGCTCGGTCAGCCTATGTCGCTCGCACAGCAGGTTATAACGCTTGTAGGCGCAATAAATAAGAAATTTACGGATGTTGACAAATCAAGGCTCAAAAGCTATCAGAAGGAGCTGCTTGAGTACTTTGAGGATGTGCATGGTGACGTCATTTCCGAGATTAATATGAGCAAGGTGCTTGACAGTAATCTCAGGGAAAAAATCCTCTATGCAATTGATATGTTCAACAATAATCAAATCTGATTTTTAGGATAAATGTATGGCTAATGCAAGAGAAATACAGGGCCGTATGAGGTCTATCAAGGACACTATGAAAATCACCAACGCGATGTATATGGTGTCCTCATCAAAGCTTCAGACGGCGCGCCGTGCCTTAAAAAATACCGAGCCGTATTTTGATATGATACAGGATTCGCTTGCAAAGATACTTGATTCAGTTCCCGACGCAGGTACGCAGTATTTTGACAAGCGTAAGCACAAGGATATGATGCACAGAACGGCAGGCTATCTTGTTATCACTGCAGATAAAGGCCTGGCAGGCTCATATAATCATAACGTTATAAAGCTTGCGGAAAAGAAAATAGCCGAGGACGGACCCGATATGCTCTTTGTTGTAGGTCAGCTCGGACGGCATCACTTTGAGAAAAAGGAAATCCCGATTGATATTAACTTTCAGTACACGGCTCAGAACCCCACGATGAACAGAGCAAGGCATATCGCAAGAAGGCTTGTTAACCTGTTCGAGGAGGAAGAGATAGACGACCTTTATGTTATCTACACAAGAGTTGTGAACTCTGTTACTATTGAAGCCAGGTGCAAGAAGATTCTTCCGCTGAAGGAGGAAAAAATTGAGCTTCAGGATAACGACCTCGTTGACCGTTATGACGAAGCGACCTTCCTTCCCGACGCTGAAACGGTGTTCAAGCACATTGTTCCCGACTATGTAACGGGCTTTATTTTCGGAGCGCTCGTTGAGTCTTTCTGCAGCGAGCACAGCGCGCGTATGATGGCTATGCAGACTGCAACTGACAGCGCAAACGAAATGATAAGAGAGCTTTCAATAGCTTATAACAGAGCGCGCCAGGCTGCAATCACTCAGGAGATTACAGAGGTAGTAGGCGGCGCAAGAAAAAAGAAAAGTAATTAATTAAATGGTGACTGATATGAGTTACGGAAAAATTGTACAGGTTATGGGACCTGTTGTTGACGTTTATTTCGACGACGGCCTCCCGAGAATCAAGGACGCGCTTGAGGTAACCGTTAACGGCAGCAGAGCCGTTATGGAGGTTGCTCAGCATATCGGAAATAACACGGTGCGCTGTATTATGCTCGCCGCGTCTGACGGGCTTTATAAGGATTTGCAGGTGCTTTCAACCGGCGATTCAATCAAGGTTCCCGTCGGCGATGAGACTCTCGGCAGACTTTTCAACGTAATAGGTGAAACTATAGACGACCTTGAAAAGCTTGATAATAGCGAGCACTGGTCAATCCACAGAAAGCCACCGAGATTTGACGAGCAGGCAAGCGAGGTTCAGATTCTTGAAACGGGTATCAAGGTTATTGACCTTCTTACCCCGTACCAGAAGGGCGGAAAAATCGGGCTTTTCGGCGGCGCGGGCGTTGGTAAAACAGTTCTTATTCAGGAGCTCATTACAAACGTTGCAACTCAGCACGGCGGCTATTCAATTTTTACAGGAGTCGGCGAGCGCTCAAGAGAGGGTAACGACCTCTGGAATGAAATGAAGGAAAGCGGAGTTATCTCAAAAACCGCCCTCGTTTTCGGCCAGATGAACGAGCCTCCCGGAGCACGTATGCGCGTTGCGGAAACAGGGCTCACAATGGCTGAATATTTCCGCGATGTCGAGCATCAGGATGTTCTTCTTTTCATTGATAATATATTCAGATTTATTCAGGCAGGCAGCGAGGTTTCATCGCTTTTAGGCCGTATGCCTTCAGCCGTTGGCTACCAGCCGACCCTTGCAACCGACCTCGGCGAGCTTCAGGAGAGAATTACCTCAACCAAAAACGGCTCAATAACCTCGGTTCAGGCGGTTTACGTTCCTGCCGATGACTTAACAGACCCCGCTCCCGCAACAACCTTTGCTCATCTTGACGCAACAACTGTTCTCTCCCGTAAAATAGTTGAAAAGGGTATTTATCCGGCTGTTGACCCGCTTGAGAGTAACTCAAGAATTCTTGAGGCGGACGTAGTCGGCGAGGAGCATTATGAGGTTGCAAGAAAGGTGCAGGAGTATCTTCAGAAATATAAGGAGCTTCAGGATATCATTGCTATTTTAGGTATGGAGGAGCTTTCGGACGAGGATAAGCTGGCCGTTCACAGAGCAAGAAGAATTGAGAGATTCCTCAGCCAGCCGTTCCACGTTGCGGAGCAGTTTACGGGTCTTGACGGAAAATACGTTCCGATTAAGGAATCAATCAGGGGCTTCAAGGCTATCGTTGACGGCGAGGTTGACGACCTTCCCGAGGCTGCGTTCTTCAACGTAGGAACTATTGACGACGCAATAGAAAAGGCAAAAAAGCTTAAGCAATAAAATTACGGAGTGATATAATGGAAACATTTCACCTGAAAATTGTATCATCAAGAAGAATATTTTTTGAGGGCGAATGCACTCAGCTTGTTCTTCCTATTGCCGATGACGGTCTCAAGGGCTTTCTTGCGCACCACGAAAACGTTGTTGCGCCTATCGAGTTCGGAGAGATGAAAATAACTCCCGCTGACGGCGACGAGATATTTGCGTTTATCGGAAGCGGCTTTATTGAGTTTTTCAATAACACCGCAACCGTTGTCTGCATCTCCTGCCAGAGACCCGAGGAAATAGACAAGGGAAGAGCCGAGGAGGCTAAGGTAAGAGCAGAGGAAATGCTTCGTCAGGAGCACTCGATTTTTGAATATCAGCAGTCTCAGCTTGACCTTGCAAGAGCCAGGGAAAGGCTTAAGGTTAAGAACAGGCACAACATTTAAAAAACTATTGCTTTTAAGCAGTAAAATATGTATAATGAACTTGGAAATATTCCAGGAAATTTTAAAGGAAAAGGAGTAGAATTATGGCTACAAAGTATTGTCCCGTTTGCGGATATGAAGGCGAAGAGGATATCTGCCCAATCTGCAACGCACCTATGGAACCGAAGGAGGTACCTGCACCTACAGAGGAAGAGGTTAAAGCAGGTAAGATTTATTACTGCCCCGTATGCGGTTATGAGACTGAAGAGGAAATTGCAAACTGCCCGATTTGCGGCGCTAAGATGGAGGTAAGAGACGCTGACGCAGAGCTCACATGGGCTGCTGAGCATAAGGTTGGCATCATTGACGGAGTTGACGAGGAAATCGTTCAGGGTCTCCGCGATAATTTCAACGGCGAATGCTCAGAGGTTGGAATGTATCTTGCTATGTCAAGAGTAGCTTTCAGAGAAGGCTATCACGAAATCGGCCTTTACTGGGAAAAGGCTGCTTACGAA
>CAMOWP010000077.1 GCA_946628455.1 uncultured Clostridia bacterium
AAGCTCCTCAATATTCTTGTTTTCATCCTCGTCTGAGTCGAAGCCGAGAGACTGCTTCTGCTCGGTTATCTTGCTTGCGCCGACGTTTGAGGTCATAATGATAATTGCGTTTTTAAACGAAACCTGTCTGCCCTGCGAATCGGTCAGAACGCCGTCCTCAAGAATCTGAAGAAGCATATTGAAAACATCGGGATGCGCCTTTTCAATCTCATCAAAAAGCACTACGCTGTAAGGCTTTCTTCTGATTTTTTCGGTAAGCTGTCCGCCCTCGTCAAAGCCGACGTAGCCCGGAGGCGAGCCGATAAGCTTTGATACGGTATGCTTTTCCATATACTCGCTCATATCAAGCTTGATAATTGCGTTTTCATCGCCGAACATCGCCTCGGCAAGAGTTTTACAAAGCTCAGTTTTACCGACGCCCGTAGGGCCGAGGAAGATAAACGAGCCGATAGGTCTGTTCGGGTTTTTAAGCCCTACTCTGCCGCGCCTGATTGCCTTTGCAACGGAGGTTACCGCCTTATCCTGGCCAACGATTCTGCTGTGAAGAATTTCCTCCATTTTAAGCAGCCTCTCGCTTTCCTCCTTTGAAAGCTCGGTTACGGGGATTCCAGTCCAATCCGAAACAACGGCGGCAATTTCGTCGGTTGTAACTGATTTAACGTCGTGCGTGGAGGAATTGCGCCACTTATCCTTTTCGCTGTCGAGCAGCTCCTTGAGCTTGTTCTGCGAATCGCGGAATTTTGCGGCGTTTTCATAATCCTGAGATGCAATTGCGCTCTGCTTTTCCTGCTCAAGCCGCTTGATTTCGGATTCCATATCCTTTAAATTCTGCGGCAGTGTCTGCGCGTTGAGCCTTACAACGGAAGCAGCCTCGTCAATAAGGTCGATAGCCTTGTCGGGAAGGTAGCGGTCGGCAATATATCTTGAGGACATCTTAACCGCGTTTTCAATTGCCTCGTCAGTAATTTTAACCTTGTGGTGCGCCTCGTATTTATCGCGCAGGCCTTTGAGGATTTCAACCGTTTCCTCCTCTGTAGGCTCGCCGACGGTTACGGGCTGGAAACGCCTTTCAAGCGCCGCGTCCTTTTCAATATTCTTTCTGTATTCGTCAATAGTAGTTGCGCCGATAACCTGGATTTCGCCTCTTGCAAGCGAGGGTTTGAGGATATTGGCGGCGTCAACAGCGCCTTCGGCTGCTCCCGCGCCCATAATGGTATGAACCTCATCGATAAAGAGGATAACGTCCTTAGCCTCCCTCACTTCGTCCATAGCCTTTTTGATTCGCTCCTCAAAATCGCCTCTGTACTTAGTTCCTGCAACCATTGAGGTTAAATCAAGCGCTACGATTGTTTTGCCCCTGAGAAGCTCGGGCACCTCGTCCTGAACGATTTTCAGCGCAAGCCCTTCAGCTATTGCGGTTTTGCCTACGCCCGGCTCGCCGATAAGGCAGGGGTTATTCTTGTTACGTCTTGAAAGAATTTGAATAACTCTTTTAATCTCCTTTTCACGTCCGATAACGGGGTCGATTTTACCGTCTCTTGCGAGCTCGGTCAGGTTCTTGCCGAATTCGTCAAGGGTCGGCGTTTTGCTTTTGCCCTTTCTCGCGCCTCTTGAATCCTTTGAATGAGCCTCGTCTCTGTCAGACATATAGCCCGCAAGCTCCTCAACAAGCTCGTGCTCGTTGATTCCGAGCTCGTTTAAAAATCTGACTGCGTAGGAATCGGTCTCATTAATCAGCGCGATTAAAAGGTGCTCTGTTGACACAAACGAATGCCTCATGCTCCTTGCAACCTGAAACGAGATTTCAAGAATACGCTTTGAGCGCGGGGTAAAATCATCGGGAGTAAGCCTTGTCGGGCTGCCCGTTCCGATTTCGCTTCTGATAAGGGAATCAAGCGCCTCGCTCGTTGCGCCCTTTTCAATCAGAACAGACGCGCCTACTCCGCTTCCCTCCTTAACAAGCCCCTGAAGAATATGCTCTGAGCCAATATAATTATGTCCGTAATTTTCCGCAGCTTTGATTGCGAGGTTAAGCACCTCGTTTGCCTTTTGAGTAAAGGAATTAAACTTATACATTTCTATCACTCCTTAGTTTAACCGACAGAGCGATACGCTCGTCGGCATTATTTATTAAGTTTGTCTCTTACAATCTGCGCCCTGATTTTTGCGCAGGTGGTCTCGTCAAGCTCCTTTTTTGCATACGCCATAATTGAGGCGTTCATAAGGTTATGCATAAAGTCGCCGATGGTTTTATAATCAATATCAAGATATCCGAGAGCTACGCCGAGCCTGAGCGAGGAAAGGAGGCTGAAAAACTCATCGCTTTCAAGTTTCCTTGCCGATTTAAGTATGCCCAGGGTGCGGTATATTTTATCCTCCAAATCGAAATTATCCTTAAGCGCTTCCCTCGCCTCGCGCTCCTGATTCACAATTCTGTCGCAAATTGAGGAGAGGTTTTCGATAGCGCTCTTTTCGCTTATGCCGAGCGTTACGCTGTTTGAGAGAACGTAAATATCTCCGAGCCCGTTTTTATACATCTCGCTGAGAACGAGACCGAGCCTTGAAACCATTGAGGTTATCCTGTAAATTGCTCCCTCTCTGCTCAGCGCGGGAAGATGAAGAACGTACGAAGCCTTCATTCCCGTTCCGATATTTTCGGGCGACGAGGTTAAAAAGCCGAGCTTTTCGCTGTAAGCGAGCTTGAACGAATTAATGAAAAGGTCGTCAAGCGCGTTAGCTTTTTCGTATGCGTCCTTTAAGTTCTGACCTGCTGAAAAGGCGTTGATTTTAATGTGGTCCTCCTCGCAGAGCATAACCGAAACATCCTCGGATTTTGAAAGGATAAAAGAGCTTTTGCCCTTGTTTCTCAGAAGCTTTCTGCTGATAAACTGCTTTTCCATATAAGAAGCCGCCTCAGCGTTTGAAAGCTCAGAGAGGTTTATAACGTCGTATTCATTGGCGAGCGGCGAGCTTTTAACCGTTGCATAAATCTTCTTCGTAACGTTTTTTCTTATATCGTCGCTCATTCTTGACGGGAACGGGGAATCCGCAAGATTCCTTGCAAGCCTTATTCTTGAGTAAAGAACTACGTCAGAGCTGTTGCCCTCTCCCTGATACCAGATACTCATTTATTTATCCTCCCCGTTAAGTTCATTGATTTTATCCCTGATTACTGCCGCGTCCTCAAAACGCTGCTCCTGAATAGCCTTTTTGAGCTCAGCCTTGAGGCTCGTTACCGTGTCGGGCTTCTTTTCCTCTGCCTCAGCTTTTTCCTCTTCAGGCTCCTCCGTATAGCTTATGCTTTTTCCGACGTGCTTAGTCCTGCCGTGAAGCTGCTCGATGCTCGGAGACAATCTGTCCTCAAACTTATCGTAGCAGTGCGCACAGCCGAGGAGGCCGCTGTTTACAATATCGTTCCACGACGAGCCGCAGTAAGTGCAGCGGTCAATCCCCGTTAAGGTGTTGAGCGCCTTTGCCCCTGCGCCGAGAAGATTTCCGAAGAGCGAATCAACCGAAAACGGCTCGAAGGAGAATTCCTCCATAACGCCGAGCTCCCTTGCGCACTCCTCACAGAGGTGCATTTCCTCTCTTTTTCCGTTTATAACTCTTTTGATGTGGGTGTTGGCCTCACGCTCATTACAATGTGTACATTTCATAGTGAATCCCTCCTTAGTTAATGTAGGCAATAAGCATTTTCTTTAAAAGTATTGCCCTGAGTTTGTTTGCCGATTCCTTTTCAAGCTCTCTGAAATTGACGTCCGCAAGAACGGAGAGCATAATTTTTGCCGCTTTATCGTCAATCACGTGCTGGTAACTGAGATTGTAGATATGCGCTCTCGCAGTCCGTTCATCAATCGTTTCGCCGATTGAATTTATCAGGCTCATCAACGCGTTATCCTTGCTTTCGGCGCGGGTGATAAGGATATATCCGCCGCCGCCCCTTCGGCTTTCGATTCTGTAGCCTGCCTCGGGAGTAAAACGCGAGGTAATAACGTAGTTAATCTGGCTCGGAACGCAGCCGAGACGGTTTGCAAGGTCGTTTCGCTGAATCTGAACAGTCGGCGTATTATCATCAAACATATCAAGAATCATATCGGCTATTAAGTCGCTCATCTTCATTTGTTAATCATCCTCTTTCTTATCCGGTTTAAGGTTATTGGTCAAGTTTAACTTTGACTTTCTTTAACCTTCGAGTATGTTATATCATAATGGTCAGGAAAAGTCAATACCTTTTTCAAAAAATTTTTTGACTTTTTTTGACTTTCGTTTTTGGCATAAAAAAACAGAGGGCTCCCTGCCCTCTGCAAAAAAATAATTAACCTTTTTTAAGCTGTCTTTCAAGCCATGCAACACCGAGGTCAAGCGCAGTGAAAAGCCCTTTCTTCTCGCTTTTTTTGATAACTCTGTCCTTCGGGGACAGGGTCTCGTCAGTTGCGAGAAGCTGAACCTGAACGTCGTCGGCAAGCTTTTCGCCGTTTTCTTCCTTTTCGCTTTTAATCATAAGGCAGACAACGTACGGGTCGTTAATATCTCCGTAGTAAAGCGTTTTGCCTGAGCGAACGAGGGGCTTGCCTTTATATTCAAAGAACGCCGTTTCCTTTTTATCCTCGGTTTTCTTTTCCTTAGCTGTTTCAGCCTTTTTTGCCGGCTTTTTTTCAGCCTTTGTATCAGCCTTTTTGGCGGTCTTTTTCTCTTCAGCCTTTTTGGTTTCTGCCATAGTGTTAAAGCCTCCTTTATCCTAAGTAGGACTTTACCATTTCTGCAAGCAGCTCGTCTCTGTCGATTTTTCTTATAAGGCTTCTTGCGTTTTTATGAGTTGTGATATAAGTAGGGTCCTCAGATAAAATATATCCGACTATCTGGTTAATCGGATTATATCCCTTTTCCTGAAGTGCGTCAAAAACCTGAGTCAGGGTTTCCTTCATTATATCCTCATTGTCGTTACCTATCTGGAATGTCAAGGTCTTTCCTGTCACAGTAAAGTCACCTCCTAAAATTGCGCGGTAGTTTAGTTCAGAATAAACTTATACCAGTACATTATAAACTTTATTTTATCAAATTACAATACCTTTTTATGTAAATTTTATCAAAACTCTTAATTATTTATAGTTTTTAACATTATATAATATGCTTGTTAGATATAAAAAAGTATGATATAATAAATTCAACAAATTATTATGAGGGAAAAATATGAACGAAAAAAGAATCGGCGTAAACTCTCTGCCGAAGGGCTTCAGGCTTTTCTTCCTTCTGCTCCCGCTTCTGGGCTTGTTTACAATAGGAAGAGAGCTTGATAACGATTTTTTCTTTCTTTACCCCACGGGACAGTACATAATTGAAAACGGCTTCCCCGTTAAGGATTTCCTTTCAATGCATACGGGAATGAATATTATCGTTCAGCAGTGGCTGACAGACGTAATATTCTATTTCATCTATTCTCATTTCGGCAAAGCGGGGATGATTGCGTTTTTATATATCTGCTATATTCTATTCTGCGCTGTAATGTACAAGCTGCTTTTCAGAATAAGTGAAAATCATTTTATTTCGTGTATGATGGCGCTGTGCTCGGGCTTTTTAATGTCGTTTTTATTCATTACAACCCGCCCGCAGTCCATAACAATAATTCTTATTGCGCTTGAGCTTTTTGCGCTTGAGAGCTTTGTTAAAACAAAAAAGACGGCGTATCTTTTCATCCTGCCCGTTATTTCTGTTTTGCTCATAAACCTTCATTCCTCAATGTGGCTTATGATGTTTGTTTTCGCTCTGCCGTATGCCTTCGGCGCGCTGAAAATAAAGCTTAAGAAATATTCTCAGGAGCCCTGCTGCAGCTTTGTTAAGCTTCTTATATGCGGCACAGTGTGCTTTGCGCTCGGGTTTGCTAACCCATACGGAATAAAAGCTATGACCTATCTTTTCTCGTCCTTCGGGATTGATTACATCAACAGCTCAATATCCGAAATGGAAGCAATGTCCTTCAGCTCATTTGCAGGCAAGCTGCTTTTCGGAGTTATGGGAATAATGCTTGCCGTATTTATTGCAAGGAAAAAGAGAGCTTTTACTCCGCGCTTCGTTTTACTTTTCGTCGGCACAGCAGTGCTTTCACTTATGAATTACAAGTCTGTTGCGTATTTCATAATCGGCGGCTTTGCGGCGTTTACGTATTTTATAGCCGACCTTGAGCCCACGCTGAAAATAACTGACGGAGAAAAAACGAAAGCCGATAAAAGAAAAGTGCTCCTTCTCTCGTGCGCTTTGGTTGCAGCGCTCGGACTGCTCGCTGTTGCAGCTGTTGCTTCTCCCGCGCTGTCAAACAGTGAAAACGAGGTTAACGTTACCGAAAACGGCGAAGAGCCAAAGTCAACAAGGCTGGAGGATTACGCCGCGCTTGACGAAATATGCGAAATTCTGAAAAAAGAAAACGGCGAAATCACTCTTTACACAGGCTTCAACTACGGCCAGTATATGGAATTCAAGGGCTTCCACCCGTTCATTGACGGAAGAGCCGAGCTGTTCCTTGAAAAGAACAACGGCGAAAACGATTACCTTAAGGAATTTGTTGACCTGAAAAGCGCAAAGCTGTATTACAAGGATTTTCTTGGCAAATACAATTTCAATTATATCATCGTAACCCAAAAGGAAGCCGTTCTGAGCTCTGCGCTTGAGCACGACGGTGATTACGAAAAGCTTTACGATTCCGTCGGAGTTGATTTATATAAGCTAAAGTAAACTAAACTAAAAGTAGCAAGCAATGCTTGCTACTTTTTTTCGTGGTACTCCTGCTCCGTGTTAACGTTCCAGATTGCAGATTTATCCTCTTTATTATTTACTATCGCGTCTACCGCCTCAAATGCGGTCGCCATTGAATGGTCCATATTATTATAGCGGTGCTGACCGTTTCTGCCGATGCAGTAAAGATTGCCGAAGGTGTTGAGGTAATCCCTGAGCTTATCCATCTCGTCATAAGTATCAAAATAAGCAGGATACGCCTTTTTAACCTTTTCACGGTGGCTGTCAAGCACGTCGGACTTTGACTGAATAACGCCCATCTTAACAAGCTCGTTAACCGCAAGCTCAATGCACTCGCTGTCAGTCATATTCCAGAAGGAATCGCCCTCGGTGCAGAAATATTCAAGCCCTATCCACACTGTATTTTCCGCGTCCTTAACGAGATACGGAGACCAGTTGTTAAAAATCTGAATTCTGCCGAGCTTGACGCCCGTATCCTGAACGTAAATCCAGCAGTCGGGAACGATATTTCCGAGCGTTTTAATATCGGTTTCGTTTTTAAGATTGAGCCTGTCAACAAGCACACCTACCGTTACGAAATCGCGGTAGGGAAGCCCCTTTGCAATTCGCTGAATATCATCGGGAACGTCAAATTCCATAGCTTCAACAAGGTCTTTTACCGGCATTGTTGAAAGAACGATATCAGCGTCAAGCGTTACCTTCTCCCCGCCCTTTTCATATGTGACCTGACTTATGCAGCTTTCGCTTTCATTAACGCCGATAACCCTTGCGCCATTGATAAGCTGAGCGCCGTTTTTCTGAATATCGCCGGCAACCTTTTCCCAGAGCTGGCCGGGGCCGAACTTAGGATAAATGAACTCCTCAATCAGCGAGGTCTCCTTTGATTTATCCTTGCCGGTAACCTTGCCGAGCGCATTTTTAACAACCTCGGTAACGGATATTCCCTTAACTCTCTGCCTGCCCCAGGACGGGTCGATTTTGCTCGGGTGGCGTCCCCAGAGCTTTTCGGTATAACCCTCGAAGAACATTGAGTAAAGAGTGCGCCCGAAATGGTTGATATATAAATCCTCAAGGCTCTTTTCCTCTCTCTTGTGAACGAGCGAGCCCGCGTAAGAAAAGCCTGATTTCAGCGTTCTTTTAAGCCCCATATTTATGAAAGTCTGCGGCTTTAAAGAAATAGGATAATCAAAGAATTTTCCGAGAAAGTAAATTCTCGAAATCCTGTTTCTTACAAGGAAAACGTTATCCTTCTTATCGGGGTCTGGTCCGCCCGAAGCGAGCTGCTTTTCCCGCCCGAGCTTTTTATCGTCAAAGGACGGCGAGCCCTGAACGGGAAGGCGCTCCTTCCACCATTTCATAACTCTTTCATCTTTAGAAAAGAAACGGTGACCGCCAATATCCATTCTGTTGCCGTTATACTGAACGGTTCTTGAAATACCGCCGACCGTTTCGCTCTCCTCAAGCACGGTTACGCTGTATTCCCCGTTATTCTCTTTTAAAAGCGTGTCGGCTGCCGTAAGCCCCGCAGGCCCCGCGCCGATAATTACTATCTTTTTCATACTTTTCTCATCTCAGCATAAAATTATTCACATTAATTGTAACACAGGATAACACTAATTTCAACAATTGAATATTTTGACATAAATTATCACTATGTGATATAATGAGGTAAATAGTATACTAAATATATAAAGGTTGGAGTTGATAGAATGAAGAAGAAAAACGAAAATAAAATACCATTAAGCGAATATTGGTGTGGATTAAAAAAGAGTATAAGAGTATTATTCG
>CAMOWP010000078.1 GCA_946628455.1 uncultured Clostridia bacterium
TGCGCAACAACGGCGAATATGTACCGCCTCGGCTGGGATGAAAGAAACGGCGGAAATATAAGCTATATGCTTGATACAAACGAGGTTGGCGAATACCTTGATTTAAACAGCGTTATCCGCACAATCCCTACGGGCTTCAACGCAAAGGAGCTTATAGGAAAAATCTTCATTGTAACGGGAACGGGAAAATATTTCAAAAACGTTGAGGGCGACCCCGAAAACAATCTCGGCATAATACGCATTGCCGAGGACGGAACAACGGCGGAGATTCTTTGGGGTTATGCAGACGGCGGACAGTTTACAAGCGAGCTCCCCGCCCACCTTATGAGCCATATTTCAAGGCTTTCCGTTAACCCCGAAAACAGAGTTGTTATGCACTGCCACCCCGATTACACCCTCGCTATGACTCACGTTCACGAGATGGACGAGAGAAAGCTCACCCGCACGCTCTGGAAGCAGATGACGGAGAGCATTGTTGTTTTCCCCGACGGAATAGGCGTGCTCCCCTGGATGGTTTGCGGAACAAACGAAATAGGCGAGGCGACGGCTGAGAAAATGAAGCAGTACCGCCTTGTTATCTGGACCCTGCACGGAATTTACGGCGCAGGCAAGGACCTTGACGAAACCTTCGGGCTGATTGAAACGGTTGAAAAGGCAGCTATTCAGTATATGCTCACCGCTCAGCTCCCAAAGGTAAACACGATTACTGACGATAACCTCAGAGCGCTCGCAAAGCGCTTTGACCTCGATTACAGAAAAGATTTTCTTGACTGATGAATTAAACACACAATATAAAAAGGGCATCTCAACGAGATGCCCTTTTATTTATAATATTTCTTTGTTTGAAACGATGAAGGTAATCCTTTCCTGAAGGGTAGGTCCGCCGTGGCCGCATTGATATCCGCCATGGTCGGAGGTTATGAGAATAAGCCAGTCCTCAAATGCGAAGGAGCGCCTGTTCGTTATCGCCTCAACAAAATCCATTCCGTCGCTTTCAGCTGAAAGGAACGCCTGCATATATTCAGGCTTTTCGGGAAGATAGTCATAGCCGTGGCCGTTTTCATCAGTGTACTCAAGGATACAGAAGATGAAATCGGAGCATTTATCAGAGGTTATATCCGCGAGAACATTTTCACGCGTTTTCTCATCGCTGTCAGCGCAGACGAAGCTCGCCTTCAGCCCCTTTTCATCAATATATCTTTTCTCCTCAAGATAGGTTGCGTTATCATCAACAAAGTGACCGCCCCAGGAAACATAAAACGCGCTGCTTTGCAAGGTTTTATCCTCAACGAGCTCAACGAGAAGCGTTTTGGGCTCAAGCGCCTTGATTATGCCGTTATCGGTAATCTTATTATCCTGAGCAAGAGTTCCCGTAAGCATTGAGCACCAGCCCGGAGCGGTTGAGGTTTCCTGAGTGATATCCTGAGGGTAAGGCATACCGCCTGCGTAGCTGAAGGCTGCGTGGCCGCCATTTGCAAGAAGATGCTTAACGGCGCCGCGCTGAGCCCTGTCAAGATAATTCAGCATTTCGCAGGTGCAGCCGTCGTAGCCTATAACAATCGCCTTTTTTACCGTTTTGCCCTCAGGAAGCGGCGCGTGAAAATGCCGCTTTAGCAGAGAATACATCTCCGTCTGATTAAGCGCATTTTCCCACGCGTTTTCCATAAAGCTTATCTGTTCGAGTTTTTTGGCGTAATCCATTTGTTTCTGCTACCGTCCTATTCTGCAGTTGCGCCCTCAGGCTCGGGGGCGTCCTCTTCAATGGTTTCCATATAATCGGATATACTTCTTTTTCTCGATTCGGAAAGTTCGTAGTACATCCTCTCTCTTGTCTTTTTATCGATAGGCCACAGGAATTTAGGAATAATTCCGAGCGCGCTCGTTACAAGAGGAACTACTGTACACAAAGCGAACAGCCAGAACTTTGTCTTTTCATCCTGAGTACCGATTTTAAGACCCTGAACATAGCCGATTTTCTTCATAATGAGAGTACGCACCGTACCCATTGCAACGCCTTGCAGCTTAAGCACAAGACCTCGCGCAACGCCAGTGGTGGCCTCCATACGGTAGCCGTGCTTCCACTCACAGTAGTCCATCGCCTCGTTCCACAGGTCGGCATTGATAACCTTGTTAACACCGAACAGCAGCTTGCCCAGGAATTCCCGTATTCCGTAGGCGACAAGCATCGGTTTCAGCTTCAGATAAGTTTTATTCCTGAAGCCGAACAGAAAGAAGAACAGCGTTACCATATCGCCGTACATATCCGAGCCTACCCAGATAGCTTTTGATGAGAAGCGCTTGCGAAGCGGAGCAACGAAAGCGTAGCTGATGCTTCCTACAGGGCCTGAAATTCCGCTTACGAGAGCAAGGATTGTGTTAATCATTGAGTTTCCGCCGTGAACGTCAATCCAGTAGTTACGCTCGTTTGAGCCTACGCCGAAGCCGCCGAGGAAATCCGAAAGACACATAAGAAGAACGGGATAGTTCGTAAAGATTGCCTTTAAGCCTTCCTTAACGCTCGGCCTTTCAATAGACTGCGGAACACGCTCCCTTGAAATCATAAAGAACCAGAGCGTAAATGCGCTGGAAATAATTGCGGTTGCGCCGCCCATTCCCACGAAGATATTTCTCATAGGAACCTGAAGCCTTCCCGTGCTTACCATATCGTAAAGGAAGCCCATTATATAGCCGGGCATATCCTCGCCCATCCAGCCTGTGAGAAGCTCGGCGAGCGTAATAAGCTTAATACGTTCATTGGGGTTGGGCGTAATTGTTGACATATATCCGCTTTTTGCAACAGCGGTAAAGGTTCCCGCCGTCTCCGTTATTATGTTGAACGCAAAGAAGAATATAAGCTTCGGAACAAAGGTCGGGCTCGTATTCGGGAAGAAAAACGGAATAAACCAGTATAAAATACCGATAAGGGTAAGCGGTATCTGGAAGGAGATAAGATACGGTCTGAACTTACCAAGTCTTGTTCTTGTATTATCAACAAGCGTTGCGATAACCGTATCGTTTATAACGTCCCACGCACCTGTGAAAATGTTTACGATAGCGGAGATACCGAAATCAATTTTTACAACGTCCCAGATAAAGCGCTCACTGAAATTGTTGATGTTAAACGAGTTTGACCAGTCGTTAAACAGATAAGCGATTGTTTCCTTTGTGCCTACGTAGTTAAAGCTTCGGTAAACGTTAGCCTGCGCTTTGAGCTGCTTAGGCGTTTTTGCATGTAATTTATCCGTTGTCAGTTGGCTCATCTGTTTTCACCTCCAGTTCCGTAGCATAAACAGTCATTTCGTCTGTGTAAGTATGTCCGTCATATTCAAGAGTTGCCTTAATTATAACAGGCTCCTCGGTTGTGCCTACAACCTCCATTACGCCGTCAGCGTCAATTTCAAGAATTCCGTCCTTTGAAACATCAAATGAAAGCTTGTAATCCTTCTTTGTTGTTTCAGCGTCAACCCTTACGTCAAGCGGAAGCGCCTTCATATCGTTTTTCTGAACGGCAAGCTGCCTTTCGGTAAAGTTAAGGCCGTAATGGAAAAGGTCAATGCTGTGAACGGTTTCGTAAGGGATTTCAAGCTGCGCCGTTTTATCTGACAGCGCGTTATAATCCTCAGTAAAATCAACAGCGGCTTTAAGAGTAACGTTTTGCTTGATTTCAGCCCAGTTAAGCGAATCGGTTTTGTAATCAATCCTGAAGCTTACCGTATAGCTGTTTGGAGCAATATCAAGCGAGCTCACCTTAAGAACAGGCTCAAGCTCCTTTTCAATGCTCTTTCTGATTTCACTGTCAAGCATAGCCTTTGTGTTTATTGCCGACGGATTTATTTCAAGAGTTATGTAATAATTTCCGTCGTCAATCTCCTCGCCGTACTCGTCAGTGTAGCCCTTAACCGCCGTAAAGCCGGTTACGTCCGCCTTTGTAAAAGCAAGGGTCGGAACGTTGTCAGCCTTTGTCATAAGAACATTCTCGGAAACGGGATAAAAGCCTCCGAGCGCGCCCTGGGAGTTTTCAAGAATTCTTGAAAGCGTTTCGTTATCGGCGTCCGAAAACGGGGTTACCTTTTCGCCCTCGGTAAGGTGAACGTCAGTGTGCTGGTTAAGCTCAATGTCGTCAGCTTTCATACAGCTGTCAAACAGCTTGTAAGTATAGTCAAACGCTTCCTCCTTTGATTTCGGGAGAGCGCTTACGGGCTGAACCTCGCCAAGCTCAGGCAGCTCGAATTTAGGCTTGCTAATCTCTTTTTTCGCATAGATTGAAAGACAACCGAAGCAAATTCCGAAAAGGGCTAACACACCGACAACGCCGAGAAAAATTTTCATTGATTTTTTCACTGTGTATTCGCCTCCTCTTCCTCTTTTGCTTTAGCCTCAGCGCCTATCTGAGCCTCAAGCTCTGCAGCGGCTTCCTCTTCCATCGCCTGCTCAAACTCTTTCATACGCTGAGCGTGCTCATCTTCGCTTTCAAAAATGGGAAGCGGCAAATCGTCAAGGTCAACCTCGCCTTTTTTGATTTTCTTTCTGAGCTCCTTGCGCTTCGGGTCAAATTCCCTGTAAACAGGCTCAACGCCCTTTTTGAGCATCTTGTTTTCAATAAAGATAAGAACAAGATGAAGCACAAAGCAGGCAGCTCCGCCGAAGCCTACGGAAAATGCAGTATACGCGTTTTGCGGAACGATTGCCGCCTTGCAGACGAACGCTGCAATCTGAGCGATAAGCGAAAGAGCGCACGCGGCAACCGACGCGTTTCTTATTATCTTTGTCATCTTATCCGGCTTAAGGAAGCTCAGAAGATAAATGAGAAGCATAACAACGTCAATAACCGCAATCAGCGCAAAGATTACAAGAACAATCGCCGCGCCGAGAGTCGCCTTTGAAAACAGCGAGCTTTTGAAAAAGCTTAAGAGCGACATAAGCAGCCCGTTCCGGAAGGACTGGATAAGGCCTATAAGCCCTTCGGACAGCTTTTCCTCATAAAACGGAAGCTTAT
The DNA here is from genome assembly GCA_946628455.1 of uncultured Clostridia bacterium. GTDB lineage: Bacteria > Bacillota > Clostridia > Oscillospirales > Acutalibacteraceae > Eubacterium_R. Next base: position 4,997 of record CAMOWP010000078.1, read on the forward strand.
AAGTAACCGAGCAAAACGGAATCATCATAGCGCATATTGAGCCGACAATAAGAATCATTCTTACAATCGCAAGAAGGCTTCCGATAAAAGATGCCTTGATTTTTGCAACAACCATTCTTGCTGCCGCATTGTCAAGCTCGGTCATCTTGGCGTCACGCTCAAGCTCATAATCCTGAGTGTAATATAAAATATTAACTCCGCAATGCCGACAGTTTGCTTTCAAATCGTAAAAAGCAATTTCGGCACCGCATTTAGGACATTTCATTTTACTTTCTCTCCTTTCTTAAAAATTTTATTTTAAACTAAAATGAATTTCATCATCATCGCCCGTTCTGCAGTTATAAAGGAAATCCTGAGCGACCTCCCTGAGAGACGAGCCCTCGGGTATTACGCTTTTGAGCTTTTTGATGTTGAATAGCTCAAAAGCCTTGTCAAGCCTGCCTATCAGCGGGTCAATCGCCTTGTACTCCGTTGTGTCGGGAGTGAACGGCGCGTTGCCCGTAAAGATATGCTTAAGCACAACGTAAGCAGTGTCAACAAGCTTTTTCTCCTTAGCCTCCCGCCTCTGCGCCTCGGTCATCGTTTTCCACGCCCTGCCGAGCTTCGCAACGGAGGAGAGCTTAATCTTCTGCGCCTTCCTTCCCGCAAACTGAACAAGCGGCTTGAATTTTTTAAGCTTATCAATCGGAAGATAATCCTCGGCAAGCTCAAGAAAAGCCTCAAAATCGCTTACAGACAGCGGAATCAGCTTTTCCCAGATACCCGGGAAATTAAGGTGATAAAGGTATTCGTAAGCCGTTTCCCCGCCCGTGTCAATTCCGTTAAGCTTTTCGATGCCTATGCTTGTTATATCGCATTTTCCGCTTTCGGAATCAACCGAGATTTTTCTCATCTTGCCCGCTGCGTTAGCAAGCGCGACGGTTGAAACGTCAATGAACCACCTTCCGTTTTCATCGGTGTATTTTCTTATATTCTGAATATGCGTGTGGCCCGTAAAAATAACTCTTACGTCGTTTTCGCACATTATTTTCCACAGCTCGCGGTAGCCGCCGTACATCTCGTAATCCGCAACGTGGCGGTAAACCTCCCACGGCGGAAGCACGGGGTGATGAGTTGCAAGAAGAACGTAATTTCCGCTTTCCTTTGCGGCTTTTATCTCGTTTTTCAGCCACTCAACTCCGTCCTCAAACAGCCCGCAGTAGCCGCCTCCGTCGCCGTTATCAACAATTGCAATAAGCCTTACTCCGTCGCAAAGCTGAACTGTGTAGGAGCCGCTTTCGCGGTGAACGGAGAGCGCCTGCTTCGGACCGTAATCGCGGTAAAAATCAAACAACCCGCCCTTTCTCATTGACTCGATAGGCTCCGTTCCTGTTTCGGTATAGCGGCAGCCTTCAAACCAGTTATTGTCCTCTCCTCCGCCGCTGTAATCGTGGGTGGCGTAAATTACGTAAACCTTTTTGCCCGCCTCTCTGAGCCTTTCAAGGCGCTCCCTGAATTCATAGTGCGAATTCATATCGCAGTTGTTAACATTGTCTCCCGTGAACAATACCGTGTCCGTTTCCGAGTCGGCGATAACCTTTTCAAGGAAGGAGTCAAGTATTTCGGGAGTTGCCTTGAGCGCTATCTGGTCTCCGCGCTCGCGAAAGGTAAAGGGCTTGCCCTCAACCCAGTTCTTTTTTGAAACGTAATGAGAATCCGTAAGAAGATAAAAGGTTGCGTTTTTCATAAAATCACCGCCTTAAGCTTCAACTGATAGTTTATTCACTCCTCGGCTAAGCGGATATTTCTTTTTGAAAATCACTGCCTCAGCCTCTGACCCGGCAGGAACTGTGAATTCAAAATTCCAGCCGTTTTCTGTTTTTTCGTAATATGACCTCGCCTCTCCGCAGACGGTGTCAATTGAAGCCTTTACCCACGGAATCCTCTCATCGGGCGCAGGCCTGAAAATTATTTTCTTATAGCCTGTTTCTGTTTCGTCAGGACAAATACCCGCAAGCCTTCTGAACATCCACGAAAGCACGCTTCCGTATGCGTAGTGGTTAAACGAGTTCATACCGGCGTTTGCAAAGCGTCCGTCAGGGAAAATACCGTTCCAGCGCTCCCAGACGGTTGTTGCTCCCTTTGTTACGGGATAGAGCCACGACGGGTACTCCGTTCTCAGAAGCAAATCGGTTGCAAGATTATCCGCACCGGCCTGAGTAAGCGCATCAAGAAGGAAGGTTGAGCCGATAAAGCCCGTTGTAATTCGCTTATGCTTCCTTACATTTTCAACGAGCTGAGCGCAAGTTGTTTCGGGCTTGTCGGTAAGACCGAAAATGATTGCAATAACTGCGGCAGTCTGCGTTTCCTGCTTCATTCTGCCGCTTTCCATATATTCGCTCACGAAGAAATTAACCGTATCTTCAAGAATTTTCGGGTAATCCCCGCTGTCATAGCCGAGAATTTCATTTATCTTAATAAGCGTTTTTATGTCATATGCAAGGAATGCAGTTGCGATAAGTCCGCGGTCTGTTTCGCCGATTCCCGCTTCGCTGTTTAAATCTTCAAGACTGAGCCAGTCGCCGAAGCCTTCTTTAATCCACGGGTGCTTTATTTCACCGTCTCCGTTTCTTCTGCACTCGTCAAGCATATAGTCAATCCAGTTTTTAATGAGGTTGTAATGACGTCTGAGAATTCCCTTATCTCCGTAGGCTACGTAAAGCTCCCACGGCATAATAACGGCAACGTCGCCCCACGCGGGAGAATTATATCCGTCAGGGCCGCTCCAGTAAATATTTGTGTAAGGCGAGGTGTGCGGAACAGAGCCGTCGCTGAGCTGGTCAGCTTCAAGGTCGTTGAGCCATTTTTCACAGAACGCCTTAACGTCAAAATTGATAGCCGCGGTACGCGAGAACATTGCCGCGTCTCCCGTCCAGCCGAGCCTTTCGTCGCGCTGAGGACAGTCGGTTGGAACGTCAAGGAAATTACCCTTCTGACCCCAGACAACGTTCTGAGCAAATTTATTGAGCAGCTCGTTTGCGCAGGAGAAATAGCCCGTTCGCTTCATTTCGGAATGAACGACTATCGCCGTGAAATCCTCAGGCTTAACGTCATCAAGCCCGATAACCTGGATATAGCGGAAGCCGTAGAAGGTGTAGCGCGGCTTAACGGTAAACGGCTCGCCGCCCGAAATTACGGTATAGGTTGCCTTTGCGCCTCTTAAGTTTTCAGTGTAAACGTTGCCGTCCTTATCAAGCATTTCAAAATGCTTGATAACTATTTCCGTTCCCTCGGGAACATCTGCGGAAAGCTCAACGTAACCCGTAATCTCCTGACCGAAATCGATAACGTATTCACCCTTTGGCGTAACAATCAGCTTTCCGCCCTCAAAACGTTCCTGCTCGCGTATTTTAACTCCCTCGTAAGGGATGAGCATTTTTCTTGTATGGTCAATTTTTACGGCAGGGG
>CAMOWP010000079.1 GCA_946628455.1 uncultured Clostridia bacterium
GCCACAGCAACAAAGCTCATTCCGATACCCGTCAGCGAATCCCACCCCATCGCCAGCGAAATTGCAACGGCAATAGGAACGAGAGTGAGGCTCTCCTCAAGAATTCCCGCCGTTGAGCTCAGGAACATTCCGAACAAAACCATAACGGCAATCAGCACATACCTTCGGCTCTCGAATTTGTTAACGATAACCGCCATCATATATTTCAGCACGCCGATTCTGTCAAGGATTAAAAACGTTCCGCCAACGAGAACGATAATTGCAATGATAGCAAGGCCTACAGAGGCTTTCGAGCTTGTAAAGGCAAGAACGGGGGATGCGATAACCTTCCACAGCGGAAGCTTGAAATCGGGGTTTTCCGTGTATGTTCCCGCGATTACCGAGCCGTTTTCATCAAGCTGAAATTCACCGCGCGGCAAAAACTGAGTGAGCGCGCCTACGATAATGAGAATTCCGAAAAGCAGCCCTGCGATACCGAATAGCGTTTTTTTATCAATGTTGAGACCTTCGGCCTTTTTTTCTTTATCGCTCATATTACTTTTCTCCTGCTAAAGCGCGAATATATCTTTTGAAGAAAGCTATACCGTTTTCAAGGCCTTCAACAGGCATTCTCTCATCTGTGCCGTGCGCCAGCATAAGAATATCGGGCGACATAACAAACGGCGAAAAACGGTAAATGGTGTCGGTCACGTTCTGATAGTGGCGCGCGTCGGTTGCGCCCATAACAACAAACGGAACGGGAGAGCTCATATTGAACATACCAACGCATATTTTTTTGATAGCGTCCATAGTGGGAGTATCAACAGGGGAGACGATTGAAGGCTCGTTTCCGCCGAGCAGCTTAACGTCTATATCCTTATTACGGATAACGCGGCGTATGTGCTTTTCAACGTCGGCTATGCTGTTCCCCGGAAGAATTCTGAAATTAACCGTAGCGGCAGCCCTTTGCGGAAGCACGTTTGCCTGCGGGCTTCCCTGAGTCATCGTTACCGCAGTCGTTGTTCTCATAACAGACGCAACGGGAGGTATTTTGGCAAGAACGGGCTTTAAAACGGGAAGCAGCATCGGCAGATTGCTACCGACCAGGCGCACTGAATATTCTGTATTTCTTGCAATAGTATCAACAATATTTTTGATTTCAGGCGTAAGCTTCGCCTTAAAAGGATGGTTTTCAAGGTCGAGTATCGCCTTTGAAAGTATGCCGACAGCCGAGTGCTTCGGAGGCGCTGCTGAATGTCCGCCCTTGGCGTTTACGCTTATTTCAAAATCGCAGTAACCCTTTTCGGCGATTCCGACTCCTGCAAGCCTTTTGTGTATAACGTGCTTAACGTCCAAATCAAGAATTGCGCCGCCTTCGTCAAGCACGCTTTCAAGCTGAAAGCCCTGCTCCTCAAGCGCCTTTGAGAGCATTGGCGCTGACGCAAGCTCAGAGTCGAGCAGCTCCTCGTTATAGCCGAGGGAGATTATTACGGTTCTTTCGGGCTCAAAGCCCTCTTCAAGAAGTGTTTCAACGCTTTCAAGAATGCCCACAACGTGATTTTTCATATCTGTTGCGCCGCGACCCCATATGTATCCGTCTGCAAGAACTCCGTCAAACGGGGGATATTTCCAGTCCGCAAGCTTTTCCTTCTGAACGGGAACAACGTCCTGATGACCGATAAGCGCAATGGGCTTGAGCGAAGGGTTTTTACCTCTCCAGATATAAATAAGCCCCGCTCTGCCGACTGTCTGCTTTTCAAGCGTTTTGTGAAGCAGGTGATATTGCTCTTCAAATACCTTGTGAAGCTTTTCAAATTCCTCCCACTCAACGAGAGCTTCATCTGAATTTGAAACTGTTTTACAGCGTATTGCCTCCTGAAGGGTTTTTATGTACCTGTCAGTGTTAACGTCCTCAATCGGTAAATCGGGAACCTCTTCAATCTTCGGGCGATACAGCGCAGCCTTTACAGTGTTTCCTATAAGCAGTGCGCCTGCCGCAGCGCCCACCGCAATTTTAGCGTATTTTTTCATAGCTTCCTCCTCAAAAAATAGTTTGTTATAGTCTATATTAATACGCAGAATTGATTATATCATATTTTGATACGGTTGTACAGTTCAACAGATATTTAATTAACAGCCGTATATCGTATGATATTAAAACAGCATAGTATGATAATAATTATTTGAACGGCGATAAAGCAGTTGTTTACTGCTTTGTCGCTTACCTTTTTGTTGAGCGTTCTGCCAACCAGAGCGCCGCAGATTCCTGCAATAATCACGAAGGGCAGAAGCCCGATGCCAAACGATGAAACATCCTTGGCGGCAATGCTTATCAGCTTCGTTCCCTGCGCAAACAGAATTGAGAGCAGGCTGCCTATAACCGCCGCTTTTATTTCAAGCCCGAACACAAGCGTTATGACAGCCACGTTAATCGGCCCGCCGCCGATTCCGAGAAAGGCTGAAACCGACCCGAGCGCAATACCCGTCAGAACTGCAGAATACCATTCGTTTTTGTTAAGGCTCCTCTTTTTCTCTTTCTTCATATAAACAACAACGAAGATAATGAGAATCAGCAAAAGGATGTTCTGAATAATTCTTATCAGAGAATCGCTTTTTGTGAGCTTTGAGAATACTAATTCACCGAGCCAGCCACCGAAAGCGGAGCCGACTGCAAGCGGGAGCATATTTTTCAGCTGTTCTTTTTGCTCCTTTATCTGCTTTGCGCTTATTGCAACCGACACAAGCGACATAGCAAAAACGGCGCACGAGGAGATAACGGAAATCTGTGCTGCCGAATATTCGCCGAAAGCGTCAAATACGGGCTTGAACAGAACTCCGCCTCCGATACCTGCAAGCGCGCCGAGAGCAGTTGCAATCAGAATAACGATAATATAAAATATGTCACTCATATTTCAGCCCCCTTGCTGTATTAACCATTCTGTCAGAAGCATAATCGAAGAATTCTTTATATGCTTTGCAGTATTTGTTTTTTGTATAGCCGTCTGTTCTGTCACGCCTGCAGCCTCCGCGGCAGAGAGCATAGTATTTACAGGAGCTGCAGCTTTCGTGAATGATGTGCGATTTTTCAATAAACGCCTTTTGCTTTGCGTTAATTTCAAACGGAGCTTTATCGAATATACTGCCTGTTTTGTATTCCTCTTTGCAGTAGAAATCGCAAGGGAATAAATCGCCGTTTGCCTCAACAACAAAATAGCTTCCGCACACTCCGCACATCGCGCAGCTTTCGGGCGGGTTCCCCAATAAGATATTGATGTAATTATCAATATGGCGCACGGAAATATAATTGCCCTTATCCCATTCCTCCTGCCATAAATCAAACGATTTTTTCAGAAAATCCGCATAGGCTCTTTCATTAAGAGAAATGCCGCGTCCCTCGTCAACGTACGGAATAAACTGCAAATAACCGAAGCCGTGCTTTTTGAAATACTGCCACGTGCTTTCAATATCCTTTGCGTTTTCATCATCAATAACCGAAAGAATATTAAAATCGACTCCGTATTCTTTCAAAAGATTGCAAGCGCTTAGAATTTGCGGAGTAACGCCTTCGCCTTTTTTGTTAAGGCGGTAGCGGTCGTTTGTTTTTCGGCTGCCGTCAAGCGAGATACCGATTAAAAAATCGTTCCTTTTAAAAAATCGGGCAAAGCTTTCGTCAATCAGGCTGCCGTTTGTCTGCAGCGCAAAGTGAACGGGGGATTTGATATTTTCTTTTACCGACTCAACAAAGTATTCAAAATAATCAAGCCCTGCAAGAGTCGGCTCGCCGCCCTGAAACATAACGGATAAAGCCGACGGCTGATACGCTTTTATTTTGCGAATCAGCTCGTCAACCGTGCCTTTTGTCATTATACTGTTTTCCCTTTTTTCGCTTGCAGATTTGTAAAAGCAATATTTGCAGTTCATATTGCAAAGACCTGCAGCGGGCTTAATCAGTAAGGTCAGATTATCCATAGCTTTCTTCCTGTTGACTTGATGTATAGTTTCAGTATAATAGAATTATGTCAATAAATCAATGATGTAAAAGAGGGATTGTATGAAAAAACCGAATGTTGTCATTATTCTGACGGATGACCAGGGCTACGGCGATTTGGGCTGTATGGGATCTAAGGACCTTAAGACTCCTTATCTTGACGCCCTTGCCGAAAACGGAATAAAATTCACCTCGATGTATTCAGCGTCTCCCGTCTGCTCGCCCTCAAGAGCGGCTCTTCTTACGGGAAGATACCCCGGCAACGCAGGTGTTCGCGCAATTCTTGCAGGCCATCGCAAGGCAAGCGGGCTTACTCCGAAGGTGCCCACTCTTGCAACCGCCCTGAAAAAAGAGGGCTATGCAACCGGAATTTGCGGAAAGTGGCATTTAGGCTTAAAGGACGAATGCCGTCCGAATGCCAACGGATTTGACGAATTCAGCGGCTTTCTTGCAGGCTGTCTCGATTACTATTCGCATATTTTTTATTACGGAATGGCAGACGGCGGCTCAAATCCCACCCATGATTTGTGGGAAAACGCAGACGAGGTTTATGCAAACGGAGAGTATCTGACCGAGCGCATAACACGAAAAAGCGTAGATTTTATTAACCGTCATAAGGATGAGTCTTTCTTCCTTTTCGTTTCTTACAACGCGCCGCATTATCCTATGCACGCGCCCGAAAAATATCTTGAGCGCTTTCCCGATTTGCCGTGGGACAGAAGAATTATGGCTGCAATGATAAGCGCGGTTGATGACGGAGTAGGCGAGATATGCGAAACTCTTAAAAGCTCAGGAATTTTTGATGACACTATTATATATTTCCAGAGCGATAACGGCCCTTCGCGCGAAAGCAGAAACTGGCTTGACGGAACTGAGGACCCGTACTACGGCGGAACAACGGGAAAGTTTACAGGGCATAAATTCAGCCTTTTTGAAGGCGGAATAAGAATACCCGCGCTGATGTCGTGGGGTAAGCATATCAAGCCCGATACAGTAATCGCGCCTCATATTGCAACCGATATTTTCCCAACGGTGCTTGAGGCGTGCGGCGGAAATCCCGAAGGCTATGAAATTGACGGAACAAGCCTTCTTCCTATGCTGACAAACGGCGCAGAGTGCGCCCACGAATATCTCTTCTGGGAAATGGAGGGGCAAACCGCTGTCAGATACAGAAATTACAAGCTCGTTTTAAACGGCAGGCTGACTGAAAACGAGGGAGAACGCGCCGCCGTCTGGCTTTCGGACCTCAGCAAGGACCCCTCGGAAAAGCACAATATCGCCGCCGATGAGCCCGAGCTTTGCGAAAAGCTGAAGGCTGAGGCGCTCAGATGGCGCAAGGGAATTGAAGAAAAATGGGAGAAGGAATTCGCAAAGAACTACAGCCTTACCATGTGAACAAAACTTAATACAAATAATCAAGGCGCGGATTTTCCGCGCCTTTAAGCTTGCTGATTTGCAGTTTTATTCGGGGTAAAGCCTGTCCGTTGTGATGTATTCAATGCCTGTTTTGACAAGCTTGTCAAACAGCTCCGCTTCATTTATAGTCCAGGAAATAAGCGGTATATTCTCATCAATGCACTTTTCAATCAAGCCGCTTTTGAAAGCTGACGGTCTGTTCCCGTTAAAGTCAATTCCGCAGCCCTCAAGCGTTTTAACAAGCTCAAGGTGCTCCTCCTTCATATCAAGCACAAGAAGGTATAACGGAGCTTCGGTCAGCTCGCGGAGCTTCACTAAATCGCTGAAATGAAAGGATATGAATATCGCCTTTGCGCCGATAGAATCAACAGCGTCAATAACCTCGCTGTAATGCTCAGTATTATTCTTGCCCTTAACCTCAATTATCGCCGTCATATCATACCTTTTGCAGATTGAAAGGTATTCGTCAAGCGTGCAGATTTTGAGGTCAGAATAGCTCTTGATGTCCGAGCCGCGGTTGATTTTCAGCCTGCTGAGCTCGTCAAAGGTTTTTGCTTCAATCCTTTTTGCCCCGTTCATCATACGGAAGGTGTTCGGGTCGTGCGAAACAATCCATTTTCCGTCAGCGCTTCTGTATATATCGCATTCCGCGCCCCAGAAATTATGCCTGCCTGCCAGTTCAAAGGAAGCCGTTGTGTTTTCGGGAGCGAGCGAGCTCATACCCCTGTGCGCAATCAGCTTAACGTTTTGTGCGTTTACTTTGAGCGGAGAGTACCGCTCGGGGCGGTTGAGATAATGCATAAAGCCCGCAAACAGCACGCCCGCCGCAGTTACGGCAGTACCCGTCAATGCCGCAAGGGCTGCCGCTATTTTTTTACCTGTCGTCATATCTTACCTCTTTTACTTAAAACAGCTGAGCACTTCTGCGCCGTCTTTAACAAACGCAATGAATTCATCAATCTCTGCGCTGATTTCGTGGAAGCCTTGTTTATATTTTTTATTGTTTTTCGTCAGGACCCATTCACCGTCGGGGAGGTAAACGGTTTTCTTCGTCTGCCCTCTGTTTACAATAGGGGCGAAGATTATATCGTCGCCGAACATATACTGCTCACCGAGAGAGTAGCAGTTTTCATCCTCGGGGTAATCGAAAAGCATCGGGCGCATTACGGGATAGCCCTTGACGGACGCAATTTCCATATGCTTTTCAATATACGGCCTGAGCCTTTCGCGAAGGAAAACGAGGTCTTTGAGTATTTCAAAGTTACGCTCGCCGAAGCTCCAAATTTCGTTCGGGTCGCCCGAAGGCTCCTTAACGTCTCTTTTCTTTTCACCGTGGCGGTTGCGGTTTCCGTGAAGGCGCATAACGGGGGAGAAAACGCCGTACTGAAACCAGCGTACTATCAGTTCCCTGAACTCCTCGCTCTGCGTGTCTGCTCCGTAAAAGCCGCCTATATCCGTATTCCACCAGGGGACACCGCAAAGCGCCATATTAAGCCCCGCCTTAACCTGAGCCGAAAGGCTTTCAAAGGTAGAGGGAATGTCTCCGCTCCAGACGAGCGAGCCGAATTTCTGAGAGCCGAGATAAGCACAGCGGGTCAGCGTTACGGGCGCTTCAACGCCCATTTTTCTGAAGCCGTCATACGCCATTTTTGAATAGTAGTAAGGGTAGAGTAGCGCAACCTCGCCGCCTCTGCCTATGCTAAATATTAGGTCATCAAAATATTCGGGATGAATTTCGGGCTCAGCCTCGTCAAACCAGAGCGCGTCAACGCCGTTATCAAGATAGTTTTCCTTAAGCTTGCTGAAAACGAACTCCCTCGTTTCGGGGTTCGTAACGTCAATCTCAGCCTGCGGGCCGTAAAAATTGAAAACCCTGTCTGTGCCGCGCGTTGTTTTAATCAGCATTTTGCGCTCGCTCATATACTTGTAGTTTTCGCTGTTTTCATTTATTGTCGGCCACATTGAAACTATCAGCTTCGTTCCCATTTCGTGGAGCTCATCGGTCATCGCCTTTATGTCGTACCAATATTTAGGGTCAAATTTATAATCTCCCTGCTCGGTCCAGTGAAAGTAATCGCAGATAATTGCCGAAAGGGGAATGCCATCTGCTTTATATATTCTTGCAACCTCAAGCAAATCGTCCTGCGTTTCGTAGCGCAGGCGGCTCTGCCAGAAGCCGGTCGCCCAGTGCGGCATAATCGGCGCGTGCCCCGTTAAATCTGCAAGCGCCTCGCTTGTTTCCTTAGGCGTTCCCGCAATTACAACGTAATCAATTTTTCTTGTAAAGTCGGCGCTCCAGCGTGTTCTGTTTTTTGAAAGCTCAACGTTGCCTACTGCAGGATTGTTCCACAAAAAGCCGTAGCCTCGCGTGGAATAAACAAAGGGGATTGTGCATTTTGCGTTGACGTGGCGCAAATCAAAGGAGCAGCCCTTTAAATCAAAGCAGCCGCTTGCCTCGTGGCCGAGCCCGTAAAAATGCTCGTTTTCATTTGCTTCAAAGGTAACCCTTGCCGAGTAAGCGCCCTCGCGCCTTTTTTCATAGTGCCTGAAGCCGTCGTTAAAGGTGAGCTCAGGCTTTTCTTCAATGAGAAGCTTTCCGTTTCTGAAAAATGAAGCCTTGCCGTTCCTTTCAAGCTTAACGCTGATTTCGCCTACTGCCATTGTAACAGAGTGCTCCTCCTCAGTAATTTCGCATTCAGCGCCCTGCGGCATAAGAGTAAAGTTTTCATCAAACGGCTCGTTTTCAAAAAACGCCTCAAAGCGAATCGCGTTTTTACAGCACGGCGTTATACGAACGGTTTCACCGTTTTTTGAAAAAAGTATTTCACTGCTTTTGATTATAGCGTTTTCCATAAATCCCACTCCCGATTTAATCTTTGAAACAATTATACCATAAGCGTATGAAAATGTACATATTCCGAGGCTTCACTATTTAATATTCATACTCCGTCAGCATTTCAAACTGCGCAGGAAGGCTATTGATTCTTTCTTTTATAAACAGCGGATAGAGGTGTTTCTCTTTCAGTGTGTTAACGTCAAG
>CAMOWP010000080.1 GCA_946628455.1 uncultured Clostridia bacterium
CAATGCCGCTCATAGCCTTAATTGCAATATCGTCCGCTGTGAGACCGTCAGAGAGCATTTCGGTGACAGAAGGCAAGCTCTGAACATTTCCTTCAATTATGTCAATTACGCTGTCCTCGCAGCCGGGGAGTAGCTGAATAATAAAGCCTCCCGAATGCTTTACTGTTAAATCGGGGTTAACGAGTACACCGAGCGCACAGACAGACGGAGTCTGCTCAGACACAGCGTAGTAATTAGTTATATCCTCGGCAATCTCGCCGCTTATAATCGGAGTCTGCCCGATGTATGGCTCGTTGAGCCCTATATCTCTTATAACGTAAAGTGTGCCCTGAGTTCCTACAGCACCGCGAACGTCGAGCTTTCCCTTTTCGTTCAGCGGGATTTCAACAATAGGGTTGTTAACGCAGGCGCGAGCATTTCCCATATAATCCGAAACAGCGATAAGCTCGCCGGCAGGGCCGTTGCCGTTGAGCCTGAGGGTTACGGAATCCTCCTTGTTTTTTAGCATATCGCCCATCATTGAAGCCGCTGTAATCAGCCTTCCGAGCGCCGCAGTAACGGTTGCTGAGGTTTTATGAATCCTCTCCATTTCGCGCACCATATCCGTTGAATCGCAGGCAATAATAAAAGCGCTTCCGTCCTGAGCAATATATCTTACAATTTTTCCCATAATCATTTCCTTTTTAAAACAAAAAATATTCTTTCGCTGTCAGCGCGTGGAGGCTCCTCTGATAAATTATCATAAACGCCGAGGAGCTCAAATTTATCGCAAAAAAGCTCCTCAATCTCCTCAATTTCAAACGCAGTTTCAGTGAACTCCTCGCTGCAGCGGTCATAGTTTACACCGTTGAATATAAAAAAGTCAAGCATAATTCTTACCCTGTTATCGCCGAGAGGCTCGTTATCCCAGGCGAGGAAGAAATCCTCCTCATCAAAAATGAAGGAGTTATCTGCTAAAACCTCGTTGTGCTTGTAAACGGTATTCACGTCAAAAATAAAGAGCCCGCCCTCCTTAAGAGAGGAGTAAACAGAGGAAAAGCAGGCGCGCCAGTCCTCCTTGCTTTCAAGGTGGTTGAGGGAGTCGAGCGTGCAGATACACGAATCAAAGGAATTTTCAAAATCAAAAAAGCGCATATCTCTTTTATAAAGCTTCGCACCGATTTTTGGAGAGGCAACAGAGAGCATTTCCTCGCTCAAATCAAGTCCCCATACATCGTAGCCCATATCGCAAAGGTGCTTTGCAACAGTTCCCGTTCCGCAGGCAATGTCAAGAACTTTATAGTTTTCCCTGCTCTCGCAGTTAAAAAAACCGGAAATGAATTCACTCCCGGCTTTGTATTCAGCGTTCTGGGTCAACCTGTCATAAAACTTCGCGAAAACGGTATAGCTACTCATTTTCAGCTTCCTTGATTCTTTCAAAAATAACGTCGTAGCCGTCGCAGCCGTACTGCAGCGAGCGGTTAACGCGGCTGATGGTTGCGGTTGAAGCGCCGGTTTCGTTAACTATATCCGTGTAAACGGATTTTTCAGAAAGCATTTTAGCAACAACGAGCCTCTGAGCAAGAGTTTTAAGCTCCTGAACGGTGCATAAATCCTCAAAGAAATTTGAGCATTCCTCCTCGCTTTCAAGGGAGAGGATTGCCTTGTATAAAAATTTGATGTTGCTGTCATTAGCAAGCTTGTTGTTCATAAACGAACCCCCATTGAAATACTTTATATCATTTTAACACATTAAAGTGTGATTGTAAAGAGGTTATTTTTAATAAACAAAATCAGGCATTATATTCACGATTTATACATAGTTGGACTGTATATTCGGCAAAAAAATTTTTTCGGGCAAAATATGCACGAAAGATGAATAAACCTGCAATCGGGTAGGAATTGATTTTTTACCGACAGAACGTCGTAATTTTGCGGGCGGTTAAAAACCGCCCCTACATATGGGTCATCGGGGACGCCGACACCTACAAAAAAAGCCGCCTTGCGGCGGCTTTAATCTATCCCTGAATTAATTTGTCATAAATGTCGAAGCAATCAAAGGTTGCGAAATAATCCTTGGGCGTTTCAGCTCTTCTGATAAGCTGGTAAGAGCCGTCGTCCTTAAGGAGGATTTCCGCGCTCTTGAGCTTGCCGTTGTAGTTATAGCCCATTGAGAAGCCGTGAGCACCCGCGTCGTGGATGAAAAGGAGGTCTCCCATATCAATTTTGGGAAGAACTCTGTCAACGGCGAATTTATCGTTATTCTCACACAGAGAGCCGGTTATATCGTACTTGTAAACGGCGATATCGTCCTCCTTGCCGAGAACCGAAATGTGGTGATAAGCGCCGTACATTGCGGGTCTCATAAGGTTAACGGCGCAAGCATCAACACCTATGTACTCCTTATGGGTGTGCTTTTCGTTAATCGCCGTTGTAACAAGAGCGCCGTAGGGGCCGAGCATATAACGGCCGAGCTCGGTGCAGATTGCAACGTTTTCAATTCCGTTTGCAACGAGGATATTTTCATACGCCTTTTTAACGCCCTTTGAAATTGCTTTAATATCGTTAGGGTCCTGGTAAGGGTAATACGGGATTCCGATACCGCCCGAAAGGTTAACGAATGAGATGGTTACACCCGTTCTCTCCTTAATCTGGAGAATCAGCTTGAAGAGGATTTTTGCAAGCTTAGGATAATAGTCGTTAGTAACGGTGTTTGAAGCGAGGAAGGCGTGGATGCCGAATTCCTCAACGCCGTTTTGCTTAAGGATTCTGTACGCCTCAAAAATCTGCTCCGTAGTCATACCATACTTAGCCTCTGCAGGGGTGTCCATAATAGTGTTTGAAATGTTGAACACGCCGCCGGGGTTATAACGGCAGGACATCTTTTTTGGAAGCTTGCCGCCGCACGCTGCCTTAACCTTGGGAATCTGGGTAATATCGTCAAGGTTGATGATTCCGCCGAGGTCGTTACAATAAGTGAATTCGTCAACGGGAGTATCGTTTGAGGAGAACATAACCTCGTCTCCGCCGATTCCGAGCGCCTTGGCTATCATAAGCTCTGTTTTTGACGAGCAATCGCAGCCGCAGCCGTATTTGTGAAGCAGCTTTACGAGGAACGGGTTCGGAGTAGCCTTAACCGCAAAGTACTCCTTAAAGCCCTTGTTCCAGGAGAAAGCCCTTTTGAGCTTTTTAACGTTTTCAATTATCCCCTTTTCATCGTAAAGATAAAACGGAGTCGGGTATTCCTTTGCAATTTCCCTTGCCTTTTCAAGGGTTACAAAAGGAATTTTTTCTAAGTATCTGTCCTCACTGTACATTGTTGATTGCCTCCTCAATCTGCTTTTTTATTTCATCCGCTCCCTCTCCCGTTACGGAGGAAAACGGAATTATTTTAACATCGCCTGCAGCGCTGAGCTCCTCAGCTGAAGCCTCAAGGCGCTTTTTATATTCCTTGACCTTAAGCTTGTCAGCTTTAGTCATAACAATTATGAACGGGATTTCGTTATGCTTTAAAAATTCAAGCATACAGTAATCGTCCTCGCTCGGCTTGTGGCGCATATCAACAAGCTGAACGACGAGCCTGAGCTGCCGCTTCTGGCTGAAATAACCCTCCATAAGCTCGGCAAAGCGCGCCTTTTCCTGCTTGCTGATTTTAGCGTAGCCGTAACCCGGGAGGTCAACGAACTTAACGCCGTCAACATCATAGAAATTTATCGTTACCGTTTTGCCCGGGACGGAGCTTACCCTTGCAAGCTGCTTTCGGTTAAAGAGCTTGTTTAAAAGCGAGCTCTTGCCGACGTTTGACCTGCCTGCAAAGGCAATCTCGGGCACAGTGCTCTCTGGAACCTGAGAGGAAATTCCGAACGCCTGTTCAAATTTAGCGGTGTTGTAATTCATAGCGTTACCTTAAATTTTGTTTTATTGTAGGGACGGGCAATGCGTGTCGTCGTGGACGCCGACCCCTACAATGGTTGTGGGCGAAGCTCACCCTGAATTGTAATTTTTATGCAGTCGGCTGTGCGCTGTAGCTTTCATTGCTGACTGCCGTGCTGTAAGCCGTTTTATTTTCACTCGGCATATATTCAAGCGCAACGGGGAGAACGTCGTCAAACGTTGTTGCCGTAACAAACTTAATTCCCGCCTTAACCTCCTCGCTTATATCGGCAAGGTCCTTTTTATTATCCTTCGGGATGATAACTGTGTCGCAGCCCGCCTTATATGCAGCCATTGATTTTTCTTTAAGCCCGCCTATTGCGAGAGCTTTTCCTTTAAGGGAAATCTCGCCCGTCATGGCAACGTTGCATTTAATCGGGATTCCAGTAAGCTCGCTTACGAGTGCAGTCGTTATTGCAAGCCCTGCGGAAGGCCCGTCCTTGGGGATTGCCGCCTCGGGAGTGTGGATATGTATATCCTTGGTTTTATAGAAATCGCTTTCAATGCCGAGCTCGCTGCTCCTTGAGCGTACGTAGCTTACGGCTGTTTTTGCGCTTTCCTTCATAACGTCTCCGAGGTTGCCCGTTATCTCTATCTTACCCGTTCCCTCAAGCGCGGAAACCTCAATGGGAAGCATAGTTCCTCCAACCTGAGTCCAGGCAAGGCCGTTGACTGTTCCGACCTGATTTGTTTTGCTTACCAAATCTGCTGAATACTTTTCCGTTCCGAGATATTCAGAGAGGTTATTCTCGTTAACCCTGAACGTTTTCGCGCCGTTTTCAAGCTCAACCGCAGCCTTTCTCATAAGCGTTGCAATCTGCTTTTCAAGCGCTCTTACTCCCGCCTCGCGGGTGTAGCGTTCAATAATTTTATAAATTGCACCGTCTGTTATTTTAAACTCGCGCGCAGTAATTTTGTGCTTTTTGAGCGCCTTTTTGATAAGGTGCTTCTTAGCTATGTGGAACTTTTCCTCAACAGTATACGAATTGAGCTCGATAACCTCCATTCTGTCATAAAGCGGAGGCGCTATGGTTAAAACGTCATTTGCCGTCGTTATGAAAAGCACCTTGCTCAAATCAACGGGGAAATCGATATAATGGTCGTTAAACGAGTTATTCTGCTCAGGGTCGAGCGCCTCAAGAAGAGCTGAGGACGGGTCTCCCTTATAATCCGCGCCTACCTTGTCAATTTAGTCAAGGAGGACTATAGGATTCATAACTCCGCTTTTCGTTACGGCGTCGATTATCCTGCCGGGCATTGCGCCGATATACGTTCTTCTGTGGCCTCTGATTTCAGCCTCGTCGTGTATACCGCCGAGCGCAACCCTCACGTACTTTCTGTTCATTGAAGAAGCAAGAGATTTGACTATGCTCGTTTTGCCGACTCCCGGAGGGCCGTAAAGGCAGATAATCTGACCGTTGAAATCAGGGTTACGCTTTAAAACGGCGAGCGATTCAACTATTCTTGTTTTGACCTTATCAAGGCCGTAATGGTCCTTATCAAGAATTTTATAAGATTTTTCAAGGTTAATGCTGTCCTTGGTGAATTTGCCGAAAGGAATTTCAAGGCAGCGGTCAAGATAAGTTCTTACAACCGTTCCCTCGTGAGAGCCCGGAGGCATTTTCATCAGCTTGTCGGCTTCCTTAAGGAGCTTCTCCCTTACCTCGTCGCTGCAGGAAAGCGCATTGATTTTTTCCTTATAGCCGTCAGCCTCCTGAACGGGGTCCTCGTTATCTCCGAGCTCGTCGGAAATAACTCTCATCTCCTCGCGCAGGAAATATTCGCGCTGGCTCTTGTCAATTTCCTTTTGTACCTTCTCCTGTATTTCAGCCTCCATCTCAATTGTTACGTTCTCCTTTTTGAGCATAACAAGTAGCATCTTCAGCCTTTTATGTACGTTGATTTCCTCAAGCACCTTCTGCTTTTCGCCGTAATCAAAGAAGGTATTTGCGCAGATATAATCGCAAAGCTCGTCAATATTTTCAATTGACATAATCTTTGAAAGCACCTCGTTTGAAATCTTGCTGAGCATTGATGCGTAAATTTCAAACTCCTTCTTAAGCGCTCTTGCATAGGCGATATCATTTTCGGTTGTAACAAATTTACCCGAATCAATAACGTCAGCTATGCAGGTAAGGTAAGGTCTGAGCCTGACGAGGGTTACGATATTCGCTCTCTGAATTCCCTCAACAACAACTCTCATATTGCCTGTGTTGGGAATTTTTATCATCTGCCTGATTGTGCAGATAACGCCCATATCGTATAAATCCGAAAGCTTCGGGTCGTCAACCGCCGCCTCCCTCTGAGTTATGAGGAGGATTTTCTGGTCCTTTTCCATTGCGGCGTTAAGCGCAGCGAGGCTCTTTTTTCTTCCAACGTCAAAATGAAGATTCATTTTCGGGAAAACAACGAGCCCCCTGAGCGGCACAACGGGAAGCTGAACAAAATCCAGCGAATCTGTTAAGTTTTTGTTTTCAATATTATCCATAGTTATATTAATTTGCGGGAGGACTCAGCGCCCTCCCCTGAAATTATGAATTGATTATTCTGCCTTCTGTAAATCATCTGCTCTGAGCTGAATCGGCTTGCGCTTCTTGTTAGTTCTGAGAAGCGGAGCTGATTCGCCCGTTACACATTCCTTTGTTATAACGATTTTTTCAACAGTGTAATCGCTCGGAACGGAGAACATAAGGTCGTTTAAAATTCCCTCAAATACAGTTCTCAGGCCGCGTGCGCCGGTCTTTCTTTCAAGCGTAACCTCAGCCATAGCCTCAAGCGCGTCATCCTGAAATTCAAGCGTTACGCCGTCCATCTCAAAGAGCTTGACGTACTGCTTTACGATTGAATTCTTAGGCTCCGTCATAATTCTGACTAAGGACTGCTTGTCCAAATCCTTAAGCGTTGCGATAACGGGGATACGCCCGATAAGCTCGGGGATGAGGCCGTATTTAACAAGGTCGTGATGATTTACCTCGGTTATGATATTCTCTTTTTCAAGCTCATTGTTTTTAAGCTCAGAGCCGAAGCCGAGAGAGCCTCTGCCGAGGCGCTTTTCAACGAGCTTTTCAATGCCGTCAAACGCGCCGCCGCAGATAAAAAGGATGTTTGTAGTGTCAATCTGAATGAACTCCTGCTGAGGGTGCTTCCTGCCGCCCCCGGGAGGAACGTTTGAAACGGTTCCCTCAAGGATTTTAAGAAGCGCCTGCTGAACGCCCTCGCCGCTTACGTCTCTTGTGATTGAGCGGTTTTCGCTCTTTCTTGAAATCTTATCAATTTCGTCAACGTAAATGATTCCGCGCTCCGCTCTTTCAACATCAAAATCGGCAGCCTGGATAAGACGCAGAAGAATATTTTCAACATCCTCGCCAACGTAGCCAGCCTCTGTGAGCGTTGTTGCGTCTGCAATAGCAAACGGAACGTCAAGAATTTTTGCAAGCGTCTGAGCGAGCATAGTTTTACCCACGCCCGTAGGACCGAGCAGCATAATGTTGCTTTTCTGAAGCTCAACGTCGCTGTTTTCGTTATAGAAAATTCGCTTATAGTGGTTATAAACGGCAACGGAGAGCGCCTTTTTAGCCTCGTCCTGACCGATTACGTATTCATCAAGCTTTGCCTTGATTTCCATAGGCTTGGGAAGCACCATGTCAGAATCGGTATGCTTATGGTGCTCCTCATCCTCTGAGGATTTGATGATGTCGTTACAAAGCGCAACGCACTCATCGCAGATAAAAACGTCGGCGGGACCCTCTATAAGCTTATATACCATAGATTCGCTCTTTCCGCAGAAGGAACATCTTGCGGGATAAAGCGAATTATTATCATCTCTTGCCATCAATTAACTCCTGAATTATCTCTTTTCAATTACCCTGTCAACGAGGCCGTATTCCATTGCCTCAGTTGCTGACATCCAGTTGTCTCTGTCAGTGTCCTTTACGAGTGTTTCATAATCCTTGCCGCAGTTTTCAGCGAGGATTCTGTTGAGCTTTTCCTTTGTTTTAACAAGATTTTTTGCGGCGATTTCAACGTCTGTTGCCTGCCCTGTGATTCCGCTTCCGCCTACGAGTGGCTGGTGAATAAGGATTTCACTGTTTGGAAGAGCAATTCTCTTTCCCTTAGCACCGCTTGAAAGAAGGAAGGCGCCCATGCTGGCAGCCATACCGACGCATATAGTTGAAACGTCGCACTTGATATAGTTCATTGTGTCATAAATTGCAAGACCTGCAGTTACTGAGCCGCCTGGTGAATTGATATAAAGCGAGATGTCCTTGTCGCTGTCCTGCGATTCAAGGAAAAGCAGCTGAGCAACAACAAGGGACGCAGTGTTATCGTCAACCTGGTCGGAAAGAACAATAATTCTGTCAGAAAGAAGTCGTGAAAAAATGTCTACACTTCTTTCGCCTGCGCTTGACTGTTCAATTACATATGGTACTAACGATGCCATAAAATCACTATCCTTTTAGTTATTATATCGTGTTAAAAGC
>CAMOWP010000081.1 GCA_946628455.1 uncultured Clostridia bacterium
AAAAGGTTATTTGATAATATTATTTAACATACATTTATGGAGGAAAATTAAAATGGCAGTAAAAATCAGACTTCGCAGAATGGGCGCTAAGAAGGCTCCTTTCTACCGTGTAGTAGTAGCAGATTCAAGATATCCGCGTGACGGACGTTTCATCGAGGAGCTTGGAACCTATGACCCTATGAAGGACCCTGCAGAGGTTAAAATCGATTCTGAAAAGGCTAAGAAGTGGCTCTCAAACGGCGCTCAGCCTACAGATACCGTTAAGGCAATCTTAAAAAAAGAAGGCATTCTTTAATTCTTGTCTGAAGAATAATCGATAAGAATAAACAGGAGGTGTTTTCTTTGGAGGAATTGTTGATATCTATCACAAAGGGTTTAGTAGATAACCCTGATAAGGTTTCAGTTGATGTTGACGAACCTAACGAAGAAGGCGTAACGGTTTATCATCTCCACGTTGCAGACGGCGATATGGGACGCGTTATCGGTAAGCAGGGCAGAATTGCCAAGGCTATCCGCGTTGTTATGCGTGCAGCTGCAAACCGCAGAGATGCAAAAATATCAGTTGAAATAGACTAATCAATTGCCCCCATTTTTATGGGGGTTATTTGTTATAAGGTAAATAATATGAAACAGTATTTAGAGCTTGGAAAAATCAATAATACCCATGGGCTCCGCGGAGAGCTTAAATTTGAGTATTGGTGCGACGGCGTTGATTATCTGAAGCAGCTTGACAGAGTTTACCTTGACGATGAGGGCAAAACGGAGCTCAGGCTCATATCCGTTCGCCCGCAGAAGAATATTGCTATTATTAAGCTGGAGTCAATCGATACAATAGAAAAGGCTGAGGAGCTTAAGAATAAGCTTCTTTATTGCAACAGAGACGACGTTCAGCTTGATGAGGATTCGTTTTATCTTGCGGATTTAATAGGCTGCTCGGTTGTTGACGCAGCAAGCGGCAAGGGCTACGGAACAGTTAAGGATATAATGAATTACGGCTCGTGCGATATTTATGACGTTGTTAAGGATAAAAAGCATTATCTCATCCCCGCAACGCCTGACGTTATTGAGGAAATTGACACAGAAAAGCAGCTTATTAGAATTAACGCCCTGAAAGGACTTTTTGATGAGAATTGATATTATGACTCTTTTTCCCGATATGTGCAATTCCGTTCTCTCCGAAAGCATTATCGGAAGAGCGAGAGCGGCGGGGAAGGTTGAAATTAACAGCATTGATATCCGCGATTACACCGAGGATAAGCACAGGCGCGTTGACGATAAGCCTTACGGCGGCGGAATGGGTATGGTAATGCAGGCGGAGCCGATATGGCAATGCTTTAATTCGCTGTGCGAAAAAATCGGCAAAACGCCGCATTTAATCTATATGACACCTCAGGGAAAAACGCTCACTCAGCAGCGCGTCAAGGAGCTTGCAAAAATGGATAATATCGCGATTTTGTGCGGTCACTACGAGGGTATAGACGAGCGCGTTATCGAAGCGCTTGAGCCTGAAGAAATATCCGTGGGTGATTATGTTCTGACAGGCGGCGAGCTTCCCGCGCTGATTCTTGCTGACAGCGTTTCAAGAATGCTTGACGGCGTGCTGTCGGGCGAGGAGTGTTTCACGGAGGAAAGCCATTTCAATTCGCTTCTTGAATATCCTCAGTATACCCACCCGAGCGATTGGCGGGGAAGAGAGGTGCCTGAGGTGCTTCTTTCGGGCCACCACGAAAACGTCGATAAATGGCGCCGCGAGCAGTCTCTTAAAAGAACTGCCGAACGCCGCCCCGATATGCTCGAAAAAGCTGATTTGACAGATAAAGACAAAATGTATTTATCATCACTCGACTCAACCACAATATAGTGATTTTATTATGTTAAAATTGCACAAATATTAAGCTTGATTTTTGTTGATAATTCATTACTCATACGAACTTTTGAAAAGACAGTTGACCTTTAAAAATAATTTGATATAATATAGCAAATAGTTAAATTAAGGTTTAACTGTTAGTGTATCTATAACCTACATTTTGATCAGAGAGGTATTGGAATATGTTTGTAAAAGATGTAACTGTTGAAAATCAGGTAGGACTTCACGCTCGTCCCGCAACCTTCTTCATTCAGAAGGCAAACGAGTTCAAATCTTCTATTTGGGTTGAAAAGGAAGAAAGAAGAGTTAACGCAAAGTCGCTTTTAGGCGTTCTTTCTCTCGGCATTATGGGCGGAACCGAAATCAGAATTATCGCTGACGGTACTGACGAAGAGGAAGCAGTTAACGGTCTTGTTGCTCTTGTTAGAAGCGGCTTCAATGCATAATTAAAATAGTTAAGCGCAACCCGTTGGCTGCGCTTTATTTTTTTGCTTTAATATGGTATAATAAAAAAGAAAGGAGGGATTGCCTTGACTGAAAAGGAGCTCAGAAAAAAAGCAATGGCGCTGCCGCTGAATCCGGGCGTCTATATTATGAAAAACAAGGATAAAAAGATAATATATATCGGCAAGGCAAAGGCGCTTAAAAACCGCGTTTCCTCCTATTTCGGAAGCCATTCAAACCACTCGCTCAAGGTAATCAGAATGGTTGGAAATGTTGACGATTTTGACTATATCCTCTGTGACACCGAGTTTGAAGCTCTCGTGCTGGAATGCTCGCTTATCAAGCAGCATATGCCTAAATATAATATCCTTCTTAAGGACGATAAGGGATATAACTATATCAAGGTCACAAAGGGCGAATTCCCGAGAATAAAAGAGTGCTACAGAATGGACGATGAAAACGCCGAATACATCGGTCCTTTTATCTCAAATTTCTCTGTAAAAAAAGCTGTTGAGGAAACGCTGAGAATATATAAACTGCCTGACTGCAATAAAAAATTTCCCCGTGATTACGGAAAAAGCCGCCCCTGCCTTAACGGCTTTATGGGGCTTTGCTCCTCACCCTGCAGCGGGCGAATCTCAAAAGAGGAATATCAGCAAAACGTAAAGGACGCCGTTGCGTTTTTGAAGGGCGGAAGCGCTAAGGCAGTAAAGGATATGACCGAGAAAATGCAGCAGTATTCCGAGGAGCTTGAATTTGAAAAAGCTGCAAAGCTGCGCGACAGAATCAAGGCGATTAAAAACCTTGAGGAAAAGCAGAAGGTCGTTTCAATAAACGTTCCCGAGGAGGACGTTTTCGCGCTTGTAAATTCAAACAAAAAAGCCTGCTTTGACGTTATCCGCTTTAAAAACGGCAGGCTGACAGACAGCGAGCACTGGCTGATTGACAGCGTTGACAACCTTCCCGAAGCGCGCTTTGAGCTGATTGAAAGATACTATTCAATGCGCGATAACATTCCTTCAAGAATAGCTGTTGACGGTGAGATTGAAGAGGAGGAGCTGCTTCGGGAATATCTTGAAAGCAAGCGCGGCAAGAGAGTTGAGTTTATTCATCCTCAGAAGGGTGAGCACCTGGCTATCGTTAACATGTGCATTAAAAATGCAAACGAGCACCTTGCTCAGCAGCAGGGAAGGCTCGGCAAGGAAATGGCTGCCCTTGAGGAACTTGGAAAGTTGCTTGGACTTCCAAAGCCTCCCGAATATATTGAGAGCTACGATATATCCCACACCTTCGGCGCTGATAACGTTGCGGGTATGGTTGTGTTCCATAACGGCAGACCGATGAAAAAAGCATATAAGCGCTTTTCAATCAAGGGCTTTGACGGTCAGAACGACGTAGGCTCAATGAACGAGGTGCTTACAAGGCGCTTTAAGCATTACTATGAGGACGACGAGGACAGCACCTTTAAAATTCTTCCCGACCTTATCCTGCTTGACGGCGGCGAGCCGCAGGTCAACGCTGTGCTTCCCGTTATCAGGGCAATGGAGCTTGACGTTCCCGTTTTCGGTATGGTCAAGGATTCAAAGCACAGAACGCGCGCAATCGCCTTTGACGGCGGCGAAATAACCATAAATTCTCACAGAGCGGTATTTACTCTTGTTTCAACTATTCAGGAGGAGGTACACCGCTTCGCGATAACCTATCATCATAAAAAGCACCGGAAATCGAGCTTCTCCTCAAGCCTGACCAAGATTGAAGGCATAGGCGAAAAGAAGGCGAAGGCGCTTCTTAAGGAGTTTAAAACAATTTCAAAAATAAAGGAGGCGAGCGTGCAGGAGCTCTCCTCTGTTAAGGGAATAAATGAAAAGGACGCTGAAAAAATCCGCGAATTTTATTCCAATTTGTAAAATGTGTAATTTATTCTTGACTAACTCAATTTCTGTCTGTATAATATTATACGTATAAAAGTATTTACGGAGAAAGCTATGCGCGTTATAACAGGCTCGGCAAGGGGCAGAAACTTAATAACTCTTCAGGGTGAAGAGATAACAAGGCCAACCTCGCAGAGCACAAAGGAGGCGCTGTTCAGCTCAATTCAGTTTGAGCTTGAGGGAAAGCAGGTGCTTGATTTATTTGCGGGCTGCGGCCAGCTTGGGATTGAAGCGCTCTCCCGCGGAGCACGCTTTTGCACCTTTGTTGAAAATAACAGAAGCGCGTATAAAATTGTAGAAGAGAACATTAAATCGTGCAAAATGGAGGATGTTTCCTCGCTCGTTTTCAGCGACGCGGAATCCTTTCTTTCAAGGCGCGGAGCATATGATATCGCTTTCCTTGACCCTCCGTATAATAAGGGCTTGATTGAGAGCTGCCTCGCCAAGCTCACTTTAAAGATGAATGAGGACGGCGTGATTATCTGTGAAACCGCAAGGGACGAAATGCTTCCCGAGGCTGTTAACGGCTGGGAGGTTTCCCGAAGCAGAAATTACGGAAAATCAAAGCTGACCTACTACAGAAAAGGAAACTGAATATATGAAAATCGCAATTTGCCCGGGTAGCTTTGACCCAGTAACGTTAGGGCATTTGGATATAATTGAGCGTGCTGCCGATATCTTTGATAAGGTGATAGTGGTCGTTGCAAGCAACCGAAGCAAAAAAACGAGCTTCACAACCGAAGAGAGAATGGAGCTTATCAATCGGTGCATCAAAGCTGATAACGTCAGCGTTGATACTGACGACGGTCTGCTTGTCGATTACGCAAAGAGAAAGGGAGCCGTTGCGATAGTTAAGGGACTTCGCGCTATGTCAGACTTCGATTATGAATTCCAGCAGGCACTTACCAACAAATCCCTTTATCCTGAATGTGAAACAGTCTTTCTGACTGCGAGAGGGGAGAATATGTTCCTCTCATCAAGCATGGTTAAAGAGGTTTGCTCCCTTGGAGGAGACATCAGCTCGTTCGTACCCGAAAAAATAAAAGAAGATATTTATAAAAGATGCAAAGGAGATAACAATTATGACTAACACTGATATTTTACTTGAAGATCTTGAAGACGTTCTTGACGACGCGTCATCAATTCCGCTTTCGAAAAAGAGTGCAGTAGATGTTGAAAAGATTAAAACTATCATTGAGGATATAAGGCTTAACACACCTCAGGAAACAAGACAGGCTAAGGCTATCGTTGATTCAAGAAACACTATTCTTGAGGAAGCTAAGAAGGAAGCAGCTGAGATTATAAAGAAGGCTGAGGCTGAAGCAAGAGACCTTATCGCAAGAGACGAGATTACAAAGAGAGCTCAGGCGGAAGCAACTGAGATTATCTCAAAGGCTAACGAGCAGGGCAGGCAGATGGTTGAGGAAGCTCAGAATCAGGCTTCCGACATCCTCGGAAACGCAACAACTCAGGCTAATGAGATGGTAACCTCTGCAAAGAATAAGTCAAGAGAAATGCTTACAGCTGTTAATAATTATGCTGACGATACTCTTCTGGCTATCGACGACGCGCTTTATAAGGCTCTTACAGACGTTCGCCGTATCCGCGACGGTATCTCGGACGTTCAGAATAAAAACAGATAATTAACCTGAATAACAAAAGGCGTTCTTACAATTTGTAAGAACGCCTTTTGTTATGTTATGCTTTATTTATTCGTTATTCTGCCTGTGCTCAACTATGTAATCGTGAACCTTTTCTGCAAGCTCGCCGTGAAGCTTGAATTTCTTCGAGAAAACTATAAGCGAAAGAAGCATCAGTATTGCAGGAGCGCCGAATCCTATGAAGCCTACAGCAGCCTTTGTCGGGTCGTTAATAACTCCGCTTTCTTTCAGCTGTTTAGTATATCCGAATATTCCGAGACCGCCGAAATAAATAATGGTCTGAATCGTGTAGGCAAGCTTCTGAAGGAAGCCCTTCATCGAGAAGGTAATGCTCTCATTTCTCTCGCCGTTTTTGTATTCGCCGTAATCAACTATATCGGCAAGGAAAATAGTCTGCGAAACAAACATTGAAGCAATGCCCGTTGAAGAAAGAATGTATGCAAAGCTCAAAGCTAAAACATTCTGCATTATTGGACCGCAGATATACATTATTATGTAACCGACTATAGTTGTAGTAAGCGAAATCTGATAAATATGCTTTTTGTTGAACCATTTTGAGAGAACCGGAATAACTCCGAGACCGACTACGGAGCCTACCGCACCAATCATCTGGAATTTTGATTGAGCCTGTCCGTCTCCTACAACTTGCGTAAAGTACGTTCTTGCGGTTCCGCTTGTCAGATACCAGCCTGCATTTGAAAGCATAGCAAAAATCATAAATACAACAAGCTGGTCATTATGAGTTATTACGGAGAAAATCTGTTTAAAGGAGAACTTTTTCTTTTCTCCGTAAACAACATTCTTTTCCTTTGTTGATAAAACACAGATTACTGCAAAAGCAACAAGGAGAATGCCGCAGATTCCTGCCCATCTTGAGAAACCTGAAGGGGAATAACCGTGAGGGTCAATTTCTTTTGTTCCTTTTGAAAGAATAGGAACAATAATCGGTGTTGCAACTGTTATGATTCCCTGACCGAGACCTGAGAAGGTGCGGGCAACGGTTGAAACCATATTTCTGTCCTTCGGGTCACTTGTAAATGAGGGAACCATTGACCAGTAGGGGATATCCGCCAGCGTGTTGGTCATACCCCACAGAACATACATAACGGCTATGTAAATGTACAGCGGTGTGCCCGACATTCCGAATTTTGAAAACAGCAGGAATAATACTATTGCGTTGGATGCAGCGCCAATGATTATCCAGGGGCGGTATTTGCCGAATTTAGTTCTTGTATTGTCAACGATTGTTCCCATCATCGGGTCGTTGATGCCGTCCCATATTCGTGCCAGCGGAGTTAAGAGAAGGAGGAATCCTTCCGCAAGGTGCAGTGTAGAAACAAGATAATCGCTAAGAAAGGAATAAAACATTCCGTAGCTTAAATCAAGCCCGATTGCACCCACTCCGTAAAAAATTTTTTCACGCCAGGTAGTTTTTTGTTCCATACATATTTTCTCCTTATATGTAACGTTTGATAAATACAGTATACCACATATAGATAATTGAGGCAAATTGTTAAAAATTACAAAATTATTACAAATAGTTACTGAAAAAATAATTCCTTGACAATGTGGTTACTTCCCTATATAATATAAGCAAGTGGTAAGAAATCCCACAAAAAACAATATGATTCCCTAAAAAATCAGGAAAGGAGCAAGGTATGGAAGAATATTTTGTAAGCCATAAGGAATATAAAATAGACGCCAAGGGCAGAATCTCAATTCCCGCAAATATGCGTACAGCCCTCGGAAACGAATTTATCGCTTCCCGCGGAGTCGGCAAGTGCCTTGCGCTTTACCCGATGGAAGAGTGGAACGCATTTATGGAAAGCATTAAGGACAAGGTTCCTCAGAAGGACAGAAAAACGCTTCAGTTCTTCTTCTCCGCTAACGCTGAAAAGCTCAGCCTTGACGGACAGGGAAGAGTCCTCCTTAACGAATCGCTCAGGAAGCAGGTAAACCTCTTCGGTGAAAGCCAAGCGATGATTTACGGTAATAACGACCATATTGAAATCTGGAACTGTGACCTCTTCAATGAACAGCTCAGCAGCATAAGCGAGCAGGAGGTTGAGGACATTCTTGACAAGTATGAAATTTAACCATAAGAGCGTTCTGTTCGACGAGGCGATTGAATCCCTCAATATAGATAGTAATAAAATAATAGCGGATTTAACGGCAGGCGGCGGCGGCCACTCAAGAGAAATCGCAAAAAGAGCCAAAAGGCTCATAGCCGTTGACCAGGACCCTGACGCAATCGAGGTTCTGAATGAACGCCTCGGCGAGCTTGAAAACGTTACTATAGTCCGCAATAATTTTGAAAATCTTAAAGAGATATTAAGCAGGCTTGAAATTGAAAAAATCGACGGCGTGCTCCTTGACCTCG
>CAMOWP010000082.1 GCA_946628455.1 uncultured Clostridia bacterium
AAACGTACATATCATAAGGAATAGCGGTAACAACATTGGCGTCCTTATGAACAACGTGGTGATAACTGCCGTCCCACGCATCCTCAATATAACCTTCAAACTTTATTTCAACAGCGCGTTCCTCACGCGGTACGAGCCATACATCTCCGCCGGGAAGCCAGAAATCGGGAAGTTCCGTCTGCCAGCCGTCCACTAATTTCTGCTTGAATATACCCGCCTCATAACGGATTGAATAACCCATTGACGGGAAGCCGTTCGTTGCAAGACCATCAAGATAGCACGCAGCAAGTCTGCCGAGACCGCCGTTGCCGAGACCTGCGTCGGGCTCCATTTCATAAAGCTTACTGAGCTTAATGTCCATTGAGCTGAGCGCCTCTTCAAAAACTTCGGTTAAGCCGAGGTTATAAAGATTGTTTTTAAGCGACCTGCCCATTAAGAATTCCATACAAAGATAATAAATCTCCTTGGTGTTCTGAGAGTCGGCAGCTTTGCGGAATTCGCTGTTCTGCTCGGACAGTCTGTCCCTTACTATCATAGCTACCGCCTTATAAAACTGCTCGTCTGTAGCAACCTCGGGCGATACGCCGAAAAAATGCGAAAGCTTATCTGTTATAAGCTTCTTTGTTCGCGAAACAGAAAGTGTTGATTTCATACAAATCCTCCAAAGTTTTATTTAAAATCCGAAGAAATTAAATAATTTTTTGTGTATTATACATTAAAAACAGTCGCAATGCAACTACTAATAAATATTATATCTTAATTACTCCGCTTTTTTATTCTTTTTTAAAAATTTGTCAAGAACAAGACCAAGCAGCTCCTTAATCGGCTCAAGGTTGAAAATGAACATTCCGCAAAGAAGCACTGCCTCTATAATATACATCTTTATTCCCGATTTCATTACGAGCATTACCACACACTGAGCTGCAAGAATAGCTATTTCGCCGAGAATTATAGGGGTTTTGAAATTAATCTTAATAAAGCGTCTTGTGTTTACACCTCTTGCTGCAAATACAACTACAAAGGATATAACCGTAGCAACCGCTGCGCCGACGGCTCCCATTCTCGGGATTAAGATAAGGTTCAAAACAACATTTGTAAGCGCGCCCGAAAGAGCGGTTACCATTGCCATTACGGACTTTTTCTCCGCCATATAAACTGAGGCGAGGAAATTTACAAGGCAGGACATTGAGGTTGCTATAACAAGAACGGGAACGAACTGCCACGAATCATAGTAGCTTTTTGCAACGAGTATTCTTGTAAACAGCTGGCAAAGCAGTATAAGAGCAGAGGCGATAGTAAATATTCCGCCGGAATAAACTCTAAATACCTTTGTAAAGAAATCCGCAGTGCCCTCCTTATCGTATTCGTCAACAGCTGAAAGCTGCCACGCGTCAATAAAGATTGAGGAGAACATAATAACAAAGTTCGGGATTTTTGAAGCCGCGGTGTAAAGGCCGTTTGCGCCTGAATTGATAAAATACGTTACCATATACCTGTCAGACACATTTATTACCCACCAGAGGATAATAGACGGCATCATAGGTATTGAATACTTGAGCATATCAAAGGTTGTTGATTTTCTTACACCCTTGATTTTAACGAATTTCCAGAGCCTGCACGAAACTGTCAGGAAGATTATTGAGCATAAATCAGACGCGATTATCGCAAGGATATAGCCGGTTACGCCCCAGTGGAACGGGCCGAGGAAAAGCAGGTTGAAAACAAGCGTTGTAGCAGTTGCTATAATACCGTCTATTGCGAAGGTTTTAACGTGACCGCAGCCGCGGACAAACTGCTGACACAGCTGCCTGAAGCCCGAAACAAGCACAAACGCATAGATAAGGAAGATGTAATCACCGAGCCTGAAATCGTTAATGGTAACGAGGCTCATAGGATACGCAAACAACAGGAAAACAACAAAGCCCCTGAGCGTCGTTCTGATTCCCACCGTGAAAATTTCAGCCTTGTCTCCGTCCTTATCAAGCGCAAAGCGCAGCGCCGCCGAGTTAATCTGCAAAAAGACAATCGGAATAAGCACGTTTGCAGTCTGCTGGATAAGGTCCGCCGTACCGTAATCCCCCTTCTCCATCATACGGGTTACGTATGGCATAAGGAAGAAGCTCAATACTTTTGAAGAAAAGGTACCGATAGCAAATATTAAAGTATTAGTCGCAAGTTTTTTATATTTATCCAAAATCTTACCTCTTTAGTCTGTTTTTATCCGAACGTTTCGCCTGTTGCGGTTCCCAAAATTTTATTCGCCTTGGAGCGTGGTGATTATTTATATGACCATCTGCCGTCTTTAAAGCGCATAATATTTGCAGAGCCCGTATAGATTGACGATGCGGAATAGACCTTATCGCCGTCCGCATTTTTTGCGCCGATAATAAAATCATATTCCCCGCCGTGCTGAACAACGAGCGTGTTCTCGCTGCCGGCGTTTTTAACAGAGAGAAGCGTTTTAACTGCTTCGGAATTCATATTGAGCTCCATAGCCTTGAAGCTCTTGCCGTCAAGCTCGCTG
The DNA here is from genome assembly GCA_946628455.1 of uncultured Clostridia bacterium. Lineage (GTDB taxonomy): Bacteria > Bacillota > Clostridia > Oscillospirales > Acutalibacteraceae > Eubacterium_R. Next base: position 2,525 of record CAMOWP010000082.1, read on the forward strand.
TAAAACAGCCTGTTGTTGTAAACGATTACGGGGTTGAGGCTTGTAACGTTTTTGATAAGCGTTACCGTTTTTTCAGAGCCGTATTTCTGACGGATGAGATTATAAGAGCCGTCCTCCTGCTTTTCAAAGAAATAAAGGAAACCGTTTTCCATAACGGGAGCAACAAGCTCGTCGCCATAGGTAGGCTGACGGAAGAGCTGCTCGCCCTTCTTGTTTTTGAAATCGACTGTGATATAGCTAAACTTATTGTTAACATCCTTAACGGAGAAGAATACTCTTTTAAGCGAGGTTCCGATAAGCTGAACCTCGTCGGCAGTTGAGTAAAGCTCCTTCTCCTTAAGCTTATCCGTAGTCATGGTTTTAACGGAATTATCGGTTGTAACAAAAATTATTCTGTTATCGTATACGTAAGCCGTATCAACGCTCTCAGCAAGCTTTTCGGGCTTGGAGGTGCCTTTCTTCATTCTGTAAAGAACGGCTTCGTCATCATTGACAAAGTAAATATAATCGCCCTTGAGGTTAAGACAGGAGAGCTTGCTTTCGCTCTGATATACTCTTGCATAGCCCTCGCTGTAAGGCTCAAAGCGGTAAATTCCCTTTTTATCAACGATGTGATAAATGTAGCTTGCGTCAGTTCCTACCAGCCCTCCGTTGAGGATATTGCCCATATGATTACCCTTTTTGCCGTTGTCAAGCTTGAATTCCTCAATCGGAAGGTAAGCTGCGTCGGCTTCAACGGGAGCCTCGGTTGTAGTCTCGGTTGTGGTTTCTGGTGCGGCAGTGGTGGTCTCGGTGGTTGTAGTTTTGCCGAGAAGCTTTTCGTCAATAGTCTGTGACACGCTTTCGGGAATTAACTGCGCTATTTTAAAATCAGGCTGAACGAGCTTGATTGTTCCGAGGAACACCGCTATGGCAATAACGATAAAGCCGAGTATCATAAGCACTACTCTGCCCGCTCTTCCCTTTTGCTTTTTCTGCGCTCTTTCCTGTCTGTCCTCGTCGGTATTTGGGTTTTCGTAAATTTTTTCTTTCATTATCTGATTTGTCCGTTTCCGTAGATTAAATATTTTGTTGATGTAAGCTGCTCAAGACCCATAGGTCCTCTTGCGTGGAGCTTCTGCGTTGAAATGCCGATTTCAGCGCCGAGGCCGAACTCGTTTCCGTCAGTAAAGCGCGTTGAGGCGTTGACGTAAACTGAGCTTGAATCTATGCACTGCATAAATCTGTCTGCATTTTCAGTATTATTTGTAATAATCGCTTCGCTGTGATGGGTTGAATGCTCGTTGATATGAGAGATAGCCTCGTCAAGCGAATCAACGGTTTTAACGCTGATGATATAATCGAGGTATTCTGTGTAGAAATCCTCTTCGGTTGCGGGGAGAATATCGGGGCAGACGGCTCTTGCGCGCTCGTCGCCTCTGATTTCGGTATTCTTTTCTTCAAGCCTTGCTTTGATTTTCGGGAGCGCCTCGGCGATTACCGCGCTGTGAATAACAAGGCTTTCGCACGCGTTGCAAACGCTTATTCTCTGCGTTTTTGCGTTGAATATTATATTCGCCGCCATATCAGTATCCGCGCTTTCGTCAACGAAAATATGGCAGTTGCCCGAGCCTGTTTCAATAACAGGCACCGTTGAGTTTTCAACAACGGCTTTAATGAGACCCTTGCCGCCTCTTGGTATAAGGCAGTCAAGATAATCGTTCATTGTCATAAGCTCAGTGGAGGAAGCTCTGCTTGTATCGCTCACAAGCTGGATTACGTCCTTCGGGAAGCCTGCCTTTTCAAGCGCGCTTCTCATTGCTTCGGCAATTGCAGTGTTTGAATTAATCGCTTCCTTACCGCCTCTGAGGATAACTGCGTTTCCGCTTTTGAGGCAGAGTGCCGCCGCGTCCGCAGTTACGTTCGGGCGAGCCTCAAAGATTATTCCTATAACTCCGAGAGGCACCGTAATCTTTTTGATTTTAAGCCCGTTGTCCTTGTTATATTCATAAACAACCTTGCCGCACGCGTCCTCAAGCGCGGCAACCTCTCTTACGCCGTCGGCAATAGCCTTTATTCTGCCCTCGTCGAGCATAAGACGGTCAAGAAGCCCTGCGCTCAGGCCGTTTTTTCTGCCTGCTTCAAGGTCCTTTTTGTTTTCTTCAATAATATAACCGCACTGCGCTTCAAGCTCGTCAGCTATTGCTTTAAGCGCTCTGTTCTTATCCTCAGTTGTGACAGAGGATAAAAAGGTTTGCGTTTTCTTTGCGTTGATTCCAAGCTGTTTAACAGACATTTTCATTCTCCTTATTTTTCGGGAAGAAATTTTGTTCCGTAGCTTTTTCCCTCAAGTATTTTGTATATTCTTGTTGGCTTTTCACCGTTCATAATTATTACGGGGATACCGTTGGAGGTAGCGATTTTTGCGGCGTTAATCTTGGTTGTAAAGCCGCCCGTTCCGCGTTTGCCCGCGCCACCTGCTGCGGCAACGATTTCAGGCGTAATTTTTTCAACCGTTTCAATAAGCTTAGCATTTTCGTTTTCGTTCGGGTTAGAGTCGTACAGCCCGTCCGTATCAGTCAGCATAACAAGCAAATCGGCGTTGCAGAGAACTGCAACCTCGGCGGAAAGGCAATCGTTATCACCGTTTATAAGCTCGTCAACCGAAACGCTGTCATTTTCATTGACAATCGGGATTGAGCCGAATTTAATAAGCTGGTTGAAGGTGTCAATGAGATGGCGCCTGCTGTCCTCGTTTTTAATCTCCTCAGCTGTGAAAAGAAGCTGGGAAACAATCACGCCGAATTCCGAGAACATCTTGTCATAAAGGAACATAAGCTCACCCTGCCCTATAGCTGCAGCTGCCTGAAGCTCCATTGTTGATTCGGGGCGTTTGGAAATATTCAGCTTTCCGAGGCCAACGCCCACAGCACCCGAAGAAACAAGCACAACCTCGTGCCCCATATTATGCAAATCCGAAAGCACCGAAGCGAGCTTTGCAACTCTTGCAATATTCGTTTTTCCCGTTTTATGAGTAAGCGTTGAGGTTCCTACCTTAACGACTATCCGCTTTTTCTCAAATTCCGACATAAGCACACTACCCCATATTATAATCTTAAATATTATAGCACACACATACAGCGTTTTCAATTATTTATTTTTAATATTTTGAGAAATTGCGGGCAAACTACCCTTGACGAACGAACGGAGGTAAAAAAATGAAAATAAGAGGATATATAAGAATCGCTTCATTTATGATGTTAGGGCTTTCAATTCTCTTTGCAACAGCAATAATTAACACAAGGAATATGAACAGCTACAAGCGGCAGCTCGAGGTGAGCTATCAGCAGTCTCTTTCAGAGCTTGCGGAGAGTATGAGCACGGTTAACACGGACCTTAACAAGAGCCTTTATTCAAATTCGGCATCTGAACAAAAGCAGCTGAGCCGCGACCTTTTTGCGCAGTGCTCGGTTGCAAAAAACGCAGTCAGCAGGCTGCCCGTTTCACAAATGGAGCTTGGCAACACCTACAAATTTTTATCTCAGGCGAGCGACTACGCGCAGTATATACAGCTTAAGCTTGAAAGCGGAAAACAGCTCACCGAGCAGGAGCACAGCAACCTTAAAGCTTTGCTCGGTTATTCGGAAAAATTTTCCGAGGCACTTTCGGATATGACAAGGCTTGCCGCCTCGGGTGCAAAAATAACCGAAGGAGATATTAAAAGCAGAGATAATATCAGCGTTACGCCGCTTTCAAACAGCTTTTCGGAAAGTGCGAAGAGCTTTGAAAGCTTCCCGACCCTGCTTTACGACGGCCCTTTTTCAGACCGCGTTCTGAACAAAAAATCAAAGCTCGTTTCAAACTCCGAAATCAGGAGTAAAGAGGAGTGCCGCGCGATTGCGGCAAGGTGCATAGACTCCGGCGAAAAAGCTCTGAGCTTTGACTCCGACGAGCGCTCGCTTCTCCCCTGCTACACGTTCAGACACGGACGTTACACAGTTTCCGTTACTAAGCAGGGCGGTTATGTCAAAAGCATTCTTTATTCGGGAATTATTAACTCCTCCGACATCAGCGAGGACAACGCTGTTAACCTTGCAAAAAGCTTTCTTGACAAAATCGGTTACAGTGATATGGGAGAGTCGTATTATTCCGTTACGGATAACGTTCTGACAGCGAATTTTGTTTACGCAAAAAACGGCGTTTACGCCTACAGCGACCTAATAAAGGTAGGCGTTTCGATGGCGGACGGAAAAATCCTCAGCCTTGACGCTTCAACCTATCTTACTAACCACACAGAGCGCGGAGAGTTCAAAGGCAAAATCAGCGCCGAAAACGCAAGGAAAAGGCTTTCGCCTTATCTGAAAGTGAATTCGGTCAGGCGATGCGTTATTCCCAAGGATAACGGAAAAGAGGTTATGTGCTGGGAATTTGCCTGCACAAGCTCTGACACAGGCGAGGACGCGCTCATCTACCTCAACAGCAAAACGGGCGAGGAGGAGGACATAATGCTCCTTCTTTACACCGACGGCGGAACGCTGACAGAGTAAAATGAATAATTCCGATTAAACTGAAAATACTATTAAAAGTAACCTGATTACTGAATTTGAAAGGACAGATAAATATGAAGAAATTACTATTAATTGTGCTTCCCGTTATGCTCGTTGCGGCAATCTTTACAGGTTGTATGAACAACGATAAGAAGGATGGCACGCTCGGCAGTACGTCAACCACAGACACAACTGTTTCAACAACCGAAAGGACCTCGGGAACAACGAACAAAGCCGAGGAGGCAGCAGACGACTTAAGCGAAGGCGCTTCAAAGGCGGGCGAAGAGGCAAAGGACAGAGCGGACAAGGTAGGCGACGACATCGGCGAGGGCGCAGAGGACGCAGCCGACGGCGCAGCGGGAGCTGTTGAGGAAGCGGGAGACGCCGTTTCGGACGCGCTCGACTAAACAAAATACGGCAGACTTTTCACCGTCTGCCGTATTTTTCATTTTATGGCAAAATAATTGTTGCATATTTCATAAAGATAATATATAATATATTCGTCAAAAATTAAACAATTTTATAAAGGAGATTATCTTACATGAACGCTTTAAACAAAAAGACTATTGAAGACATCGACGTTAAGGGCAAAAGAGTCCTTGCACGCTGCGACTTCAATGTTCCGCTTAAGGACGGCGAAATCACAAACGACAAGAGAATTGTTGCTGCTCTTCCTACAATCAAGTATTTAATGGAAAACGGCGCAAAGGTTATTCTCTGCTCACATCTCGGCAGACCTAAGGGAGAGTACAAGCCTGAATTCAGCCTTGCTCCCGTTGCAAAGAAGCTTTCCGAATATCTCGGAACAGAGGTTAAGCTCGCTGAGGACGCAGAGGTAGTAGGCGCAAACGCAAAGGCTATGGCTGCCGAGCTTAAGGACGGAGAGGTTATGCTTCTTGAAAACGTTCGTTACAGAGCTGAAGAAACCAAGAACGAAGAGA